>NZ_RCVI01000252.1:0-57183 GCF_003667455.1 Micromonospora sp. CV4
GCCCCCGGTGTGGGGTCGGCGGCCGGGCCGGGGTCGAACCCGGTGGTGGCGCCGGTGGGCGGGCCGAACGGGGTCGGCTCGGCCCAGCCGGCGGGTATCGCGGCTGGTGAGGGCGGTGATGAACCGCCCGGCTGTGCCGACCCGGGTCGGGGCGGCGGGGCAGCTTCCTCGGTCATGCCTCGATCCTGCTGCCAGGTTCGCCCGAGCGACCTCAGGACCCGACCCTGACCCCACCCTGAGATCCGGGCGGCCGGAATGTCGGGGGCGTCCCCGTGGTCGCGGTACCCCGCAGCGTGTGACGATCGGATCCACCGACCTCGCCCGACCCGCCACCCATGACCCGGGAGCCTCCGATCAGCATCGCGACCCCGCCTCCACGCCTCTACCGCGCCCCCGAGCACCGGATGGCCGCCGGCGTCGCCGCCGGCATCGCCGACCACCTCGGCATCTCGGTGCTGCGGGTGCGGGTCGCGTTCATGGTGCTGCTCGGGCTGAGCGGGCTCGGCCTGCTCCTCTACGCGGCCTTCTGGGCGGTGGTGCCGCTGCGGCCCGGTGACACCGCGGTGCCGCCCCGGCGGGACGTGGCCCAGCTCCTGCCGTTCGTGGGGATCGGCCTCGGGGTCCTGTTGATCCAGGTGATGGTCTTCGACTCGGTCGGCGCGGCGGGCACCGCCGGCTGGCTGGTGGCCATCATCGCGGTCGGCGCCGGAGTCATCTGGCACCAGTCCGCGCCCGAGCGGCGGCGGCGCTGGGGCGACACGATGCCGGTGCCCTGGCTCGGCGCGGTGGTCGAGGAGAGCGACCGGCGGGCCTTCGTGCTGCGGTTCATCGGCGGTGGGGTGCTGGTCGCGGTCGGCATCATCGGCGTCGCGGCGGTCTACTCGCCGGCACAGAACTTCGACGCCGTGATCAACGGGGTCATCTTCGCGCTGGTCGGGCTGGCCGGGGTCGGGGTGGTCGCGGCGCCGGTGCTCTGGCGGACGTACAACCAGCTCCGCTCGGAGCGCGAGGGGCGCATCCGCGAGCAGGAACGGGCCGAGCTGGCCGCCATGGTGCACGACCAGGTGCTGCACACGTTGGCCCTGATCCAGCGCAACGCCGCCGACGTCAAGACGGTGCAGCGGCTGGCCCGGGGGCAGGAACGCTCGCTGCGCAACTGGCTCTACAAGCCCACCGCGTCGCCGAACGAGCGTCTCGCGGCGGCGCTGGAGCAGGCCGCGGCCGAGGTCGAGGACACCTTCGCGATCACGGTGGAGGCGGTGGTGGTCGGTGACCGGGAGAACGACGAGCGGGTCGACGCGCTGGTCGCCGCCGCCCGGGAGGCGCTGGTGAACGCGGCCCGGCACGCGGGGGTGCAGACCGTGTCGCTCTACGCCGAGGTGGAGCCCGATCAGGTCAGCGTCTTCGTCCGGGACCGGGGAGCGGGCTTCGACCCGGATACCGTGGAGGACCACCGGCACGGCGTACGCGGCTCGATCATCGGGCGGATGAAGCGGCACGGCGGACGGGCCGAGATCCGGTCCGGCCCGGGGGAGGGGACCGAGGTCCGGTTGATCCTGCCGATCTCCCGGGACTCGTCCGCAGCGGAGAGGAACAGATGACCATGGCTGAGCAGTCGATGGAGCACCTCGACCCGGCGGAGGCCCGCCCCGAGCGGTTGCGGGTGTTCCTGGTGGACGACCACGCCATGTTCCGGGCCGGGGTGCGCGCGGAGCTGGGCGCCCACGTCGAGGTGGTGGGCGAGGCGAGCACGGTGGCCGAGGCGGTCACCCGGATCGCCGCGACCGGACCGGACGTGGTGCTGCTCGACGTGCACATGCCCGACGGCGGCGGACGCGCGGTGCTGGAGGCGATGCGGCGTAGCCACCCGCAGGTGAAGTTCCTGGCGCTGAGCGTCTCCGACGCGGCGGAGGACGTGATCGGGCTGATCCGCGCCGGTGCCCGGGGTTACGTCACCAAGACCATCTCGCCGGACGAGCTGGCGGCGGCGATCCGTCGGGTGGCCGACGGTGACGCGGTGTTCAGCCCGCGGCTGGCCGGGTTCGTGCTGGACGCCTTCGCGGCCCGGCCGGACGCCCCGGTGGCCGATCCGGAGCTGGACCAGCTCACCAACCGGGAGCGGGAGGTGCTGCGGCTGCTCGCCCGGGGGTACGCGTACAAGGAGATCGCGAAGGAGCTGTACATCTCCATCAAGACCGTGGAGACGCACGTGTCGAACGTGCTGCGCAAGCTCCAGATGTCCAACCGCTACGAACTCTCGCGATGGGCGGCGGACCGCCGGCTCGTGTGACCCTGCTCAGGTGGTCCGCAGCACCGTGAACGCCCCGGCCAGCCGGCCCGGCGGCAGCCCCGCGTCGGCGGCGACCTCGGCGAGCCGGTCGTGGATCCAGGCCGGCACGTCCAGGTGACCGGTCTGTGAGTGGTGGGCGCGCATCGCGGCCACCTTGCGGTCGTACCGGTCGGTGATGTCGACGGCGTGGTCCGGGGCGGGGCCGCCGGCGTACCAGACCTCCCGGACCACCCACGGCTCCAGCCCCTGGGCCAGCAGCTCCGGGAACGCGAACGGGTTGCGCGCGTCCGGATAGATGGCGCAGGTGGTGGCCTCCCCGACCGCCAGGTGGTCCGGGTGGCTCGGCCCGGCCAGCAGGTCCCAGCGGCGCAGCGGAGAGCTGGTCAACACCCGGTCGGGTCGGAACCGGCGGATGGCCGCGGCGATGTCCCGGCGCAGCGCCGGCGTCGAGGTCAGCGTTCCGTCGGGGTACCCGTCGAGGAAGTCGACCTGCCGCACGCCCGCAATGGCGGCCGCGGCCCGCTGCTCGGCCTCGCGCAGGCGGGGCATCTCGGCCCGGTCGGTGTCGTCGAAGCCGCCGGCGTCGCCACGGGTGATGATCAGATAGGCGACCTCGACGCCCTCGTCCACCCAGCCGGCAATCGTGCCTGTGCAGCCGAAGTCGACATCGTCCGGATGGGCAAAGACCGCCAGCGCGCGGCGGACGTCGGACAGCACGGGAGCGGACGCCGGAAAGCTCACAGAACCTGAGACTACGCCGGGCGCCGGTGTCCGGCTGGACCACGTATTTCCTGCTCAGAGCTGCCCGACCCGACCCTTTTATGATCAATTTTCAAGTATCGGCAACGTGGCGGGCAACTAACGGCTTGATAACGGCACCTTCACGGAAGAGGCCAGTGGGTGTCACAGTGGCAGCACCTCACCCTCGGTGTGCGGCACTCCGTACGGCCCACGACCACGACCTCCGCTGTTTCGCGGCCGGTTCGTGGCTGTGTCGCCTGCGTCGGGTCGCGCCTCGTCGGGTGGGGAGCCCGGCGGATCGGAACATCAGGGGTGTCTCCAACTTCCCTGTGAACCCGGCGACCCGCGCCCCGGGGTGGTCGGGCGGTGTCACCCCCAGACGTGCGTGAAACCCACGACGGAACCAGGCTTAGAAAGAGGAGGCCCCTCGGAATGAGAGTCTCGAAGCGGGCGACGAGCGCGATCGCGCTCAGCGCGGCTGCCGCGCTTGTCGCGAGCGGTTGCTCGAGCGGTGACGGCGACGGCGACGCCGCCGCCAGCAAGGACGGCTCGATCGTTATCCACGGCGTCCAGCCGGAGAACCCGCTGGTCCCGGCGAACACCACGGAGACCGGCGGTGGCAAGGTCATCGACTGGCTGTGGACCGGCCTGGTCGAGTACCCGAACGACGGTGGGGCCCCGCGCAACGCGCTGGCGGAGTCCATCAACACCACGGACTCCAAGGTCTTCACGATCAAGATCAAGAAGGGTACCAAGTTCCACGACGGTACCGAGGTGAAGGCGAAGAACTTCGTCGACGCCTGGAACTGGGCCGCCTACTCGCCGAACGGCGCGCAGAACGGCACCTTCTTCTCGGACATCGCGGGCTTCGACAAGACCTACACGTCCGACCCGGACGGCGAGGGCCCGAAGAAGGCTCCGCCGCCCTCGGCCGAGAAGCTGTCCGGCCTGAAGGTCGTCGACGACCAGACCTTCGAGGTCACCCTGGCGGCCCCGACCGCGGTCTTCCCGACCAAGCTCGGCTACAGCGCCTTCATGCCGCTGCCGGACGTGTTCTTCACCCAGAAGCCCGAGGAGTTCGGCAAGAAGCCGATCGGTAACGGCCCGGTGAAGTTCCTGTCGTGGGAGGACAACGTCCTCATCAAGCTGACGCGCTTCGACGACTACAACCTGCGCGACACCATGAAGGTCAAGGACGTCGACGTCAAGCTGTACCAGGACGAGACGGCGGCCTACAACGACCTGCTGGCCAACAACCTGGACTTCCTGGAGTCGATCCCCACCTCGGCGCTCGCCGGTGACAAGTGGAAGACCGACCTCGGTGAGCGGGGTCTGTCGACCACCACGCCGACGACCGGCCTGATCGCGTTCCCGATGTACGACAAGCGCTTCCAGAACCCGAAGCTGCGTCGTGCCGTGTCGCTGTCGATCAACCGCCAGGAGATCACGGACAAGATCTTCTTCGGTACCCGCAAGCCGGCCGACAGCTGGGCGAACCCGCTGACCCCGGGCGCCAAGCCGGGCAACTGCACCGCCTGCAAGTTCGACGCCGCCGAGGCCAAGCGGCTCCTGGCCGAGGCCGGTGGCTTCACGGGTGAGATGGTCTTCTTCTACAACACGGACTCCAGCCACAAGGACTGGATGGACGCCGTTGCGCAGCAGGTCAAGACCAACCTCGGCATCAACGCTCGCGCCGAGGGCATGCCGACCTTCGCGGTCTTCCGCCAGCAGGTCAACGCGCACAAGATGACCGGCCCGTACCGTGCCGCCTGGCAGCAGGACTACCCGGACGTGGAGAACTGGATCAACCCCCTCTACGTGACTGGTGGCTCCTCGAACGACGGCCTCTACAGCAACCCGCAGGTCGACGCCCTGGCCAAGGCCGCTGGCGCCGCACCGAGCCTGGAGGCCTCGCACGAGCAGTTCTCCAAGGCTGTCGAGCTGGTTGACCAGGACGTCCCGAGCATCCCGGTCTACTTCTACGGCCAGCAGTCCGGCCACTCGGAGAAGATCAAGAAGCTCGAGCTGAACAACGTCGGCGAACTCGACATCACCTCGGTCGAGCTCTGATCCGAACGGTCTGACCCCGGGTCGGGCTCGCCACATCCGGTGAGCCCGACCCGGGGCCGTTCCGCGAGTGAGTGTTACAACATTCCACTCGCCACGTTGTCACCACCGTGTCGGCCGTCCGACGCGCCCCCTGTCTGGAGGACCACCCCATGGGCCGTTATCTGTTGAGACGGCTGCTCCAACTCGTGCCGGTCTTCATCGGTACGACGTTCATGATCTACGCCCTCGTCTGGGCCGTTCCGGGCGATCCGTTCGCCGGCAAGTGCGGTGACCGCCGCTGCCCGGACCAGTACATCGCCTTCATGACCGAGAAGTACCACCTCGACCAGAACGTCTTCGTGCAGTACGGCAACTACATGAAGAACCTGCTCCAGGGCGACTTCGGTCAGACGTTCCAGCAACGCGAGATCAGCGACATCATCGCGACCGCCTACCCGAACACCCTGAAGCTGGCCCTGGTGGCGCTCAGCATCGAGGCCGTGATCGGCCTCGGCGCCGGCGTGCTGACCGGTCTGCGGCGCAACGGGTTCCTGGACAACCTGGTCCTGGTCTCCACCCTGTTCCTGATCGCGCTGCCGGTCTTCGTCGTCGGCTTCGTGCTTCAGTGGCTGCTGGGCGTGCAGTGGGGCATCATCAAGCCGACCGTCTCCTCCGAGATGCGGCTCTCCGAACTGATCGTGCCGGGCTTCGTGCTGGGTAGCGCGTCAGTGGCGTACATCGCGCGGGTGGCACGAACGAGCATCGCGGAGAACCGCCGCGCCGACTACGTGCGTACCGCCATCGCCAAGGGCCTTCCGATGCGCCGGGTGGTGGGCGTGCACCTGCTGCGCAACTCGCTCATCCCGGTGGTCACCCTGCTCGGCACCGACCTCGGTGCCCTGATGGGCGGCGCGATCGTCACCGAGGGCATCTTCGGCATCAACGGAATCGGCCGCCAGGTCTTCCGCGCGATCATCACCAAGGAAAGCGCTACCGTGGTAGGGATCGTGGTCGTCCTCGTGCTGGTCTATCTCCTGATGAACCTGCTGGTTGACCTGCTCTACGCCGCCCTGGACCCGAGGATCCGCTATGAGTGACCCGAGTACCGCATCGATCGTCAGCACCCCTCCCGCGCAGTCGACCGACGCCGGCGCACCCACCACCGCTGGCCTGCCCCAGAGCAACGAGAAGCCGCGCGGCCTGCTCGGTGACGCCTGGCGGGACCTGCGGCGCAAGCCGCTGTTCTGGATCTCGGCCACGCTGATCGTGATCTTCCTGCTGATGGCGGCCTTCCCGGCGCTGTTCGCCCCGGGCGACGCGGTCAACGGCACGCTGGCCCGCAGCCTCGACAAGCCTTCCGCCGACGGCTGGTTCGGCTATGACGTGCAGGGCCGCGACGTCTACGCCCGGGTCATCTACGGCGCACGAGCGTCGATTGTGGTCGCCGTGCTGTCCGTGGTGGGCACCCTGCTCCTCGGTGGAACCATGGGCATCATCTCCGGCTACCGCGGTGGTTGGGTGGACGCGCTGCTCAGCCGGATCGCCGACGTCTTCTTCGGTCTGCCGTTCGTGCTCGGCGCGATCGTCATCCTGACCACGTTCAACGGGTCGGGCGCCGGCAACAGCAAGGCCGAGATCATGGGCCTGGTGATCGCCTCCCTGATGGTGCTGAGCTGGCCCGTCGTGATGCGGCTGATGCGCTCCTCGGTGCTCGCCACCAAGGAGGCCGACTACATCGTCGCGGCACGCGCGCTGGGTGCCGGCACCGGCCGGATCATCCTCAAGCACCTGCTGCCGAACTGCCTGGCCCCGCTGCTGGTCTACGGCACGATCATGGTCGGCTCGTTCATCGGCGCCGAGGCAACCCTGTCGTTCCTGGGCGTCGGCCTGAAGTCGCCGGTGGTGTCCTGGGGCATCATGATCAGCGACGGGCAGCAGTTCATCCGGGTCGCGCCGGGGCTGGTGTTCTTCCCCGCCGCGTTCCTCGTCACCGCCGTGCTGAGCTTCGTGATGCTCGGTGAGGCGGTCCGCGAGGCCCTCGATCCGAAACTCCGCTAGGGGAGATCCAGTTGTCCGACATTCTCGTGTCTGAGCAGTCCGCGCCGGGAACCGGCGGCTCCGGACGTCCCTCCGGCCGGCTGCTCGAGGTCGACGACCTGCGGGTGGAGTTCCGTACCCGGGACGGCGTCGCCAAGGTCATCAACGGGGTGACGTACCACGTCGACGCGGGGGAGACCCTCGCCGTGCTCGGCGAGTCCGGCTCCGGTAAGAGCGTCACGGCGCAGACCATCATGGGCATCCTCGACACCCCGCCCGGCTTCGTCACCAATGGGCAGGTCCGCTTCCACGGCAAGGACATGCTCACCATGTCCAGCGAGGAGCGCCGCCGCATCCGCGGTGAGGGCATCGCGATGATCTTCCAGGACGCGCTCTCCGCGCTGAACCCGGTCTTCACCGTCGGGTTCCAGATCGCCGAGCAGTTCCGGATCCGGCGGGGCATGGGTCGCGCGGAGTCCAAGAAGCGCGCCATCGAGATGCTCGACCAGGTCAAGATTCCGAACGCCAAGGGCCGGTTCAGCAACTATCCGCACCAGTTCTCCGGCGGTATGCGGCAGCGCGCCATGATCGCGATGTCGCTGGCGCTCGATCCTGAGGTGCTGATCGCGGACGAGCCGACCACCGCGCTCGACGTGACCGTGCAGGCCCAGATCATGGACCTGCTCGCCGAGCTTCAGCGTGAGCGGCAGATGGGCATGATCCTGATCACCCACGACCTCGGCGTGGTCGCCGACGTCGCGGACCGGATCGCGGTCATGTACGCGGGCCGGATCGTCGAGGAAGCCGACGTGTACGACCTGTACGCCAAGCCGGCGCACCCGTACACGTTGGGTCTGATCGACTCGATCCCGCGGCTGGACGAGAAGGGGCAGCAGCTCCGGACGATCAAGGGCCTCCCGCCGAACCTGATGAACATCCCGCCGGGCTGCCCGTTCAACCCGCGCTGTCCCATGGCTCAGCCGGTGTGCCGGGAGAAGCTCCCGCCCCTGCTGCAGGTGGGCACCGCACGGGCCAGCGCCTGCCACTTCGCCGAGGAGCTGGTGAACCGTGTCTGAGAACATCATCGAGGTCCGTGACCTGGTCAAGCACTACCCCGTGACCCAGGGCGTGGTGTTCAAGAAGACCGTCGGTCAGGTCAAGGCGGTCGACGGGGTCTCGTTCGGTCTGCGCGCCGGTGAGACGCTGGGTGTGGTCGGTGAGTCCGGCTGCGGCAAGTCGACCCTCGCCCGGGTGCTGATGAACCTGGAGCGGCCGACCGCCGGCAGCGTGGTCTACAAGGGCCAGGACATCTCCAAGCTCTCCGGCGGTGCGCTGCGGCGCCTCCGTCGGCAGATCCAGCTGGTGATGCAGGACCCGTACACCTCGCTGAACCCGCGGATGACCGTCGGTGACCTGCTCGGTGAGCCGTTCGAGATCCACCCGGAGGTGGCGCCGAAGGGCAGCCGCCGGGCGAAGGTCAGGGAGCTGCTCGACCTGGTCGGGCTCAACCCGGAGCACATCAACCGGTACCCGCACCAGTTCTCCGGCGGTCAGCGCCAGCGCATCGGCATCGCCCGGGCGCTCGCGCTGCGGCCCGAGGTGATCGTCTGCGACGAGCCGGTGTCGGCGCTGGACGTCTCCATCCAGGCCCAGGTGATGAACCTGCTGGAGCAGCTGCAGGGCGAGTTCGGGCTCTCGTACGTCTTCATCGCGCACGACCTGTCGGTGGTCCGCCACCTCTCGGACCGCGTCGCGGTGATGTACCTCGGCAAGATCGTTGAGATCGGCACCGAGGACGAGATCTACGAGCGGCCGACCCACCCGTACACCCAGGCGCTGCTCTCGGCGGTGCCGGTGCCGGACCCGACCCAGCGGCACAACAAGACGATCATCCGGCTCACCGGTGACGTGCCGTCGCCGATCAGCCCGCCCTCGGGCTGCCGGTTCCGGACCCGCTGCTGGAAGGCGCAGGACGTCTGCGCCGAGCAGGTCCCGCTGCTGGAGATCCGGCCGAGCTCGGACCACCCGAGCGCCTGCCACTTCGCGGAGAAGCGCGAGATCGTCGCGAGCCACGAGGCCGCCTGAGTCACCGGAACCGCCTGCCGACGTCTACCACGACGACGGCAGGCGGTTTCGTCTGTCCGGGGCCCGCTCCGGCGCTGCGCGGCCGCCGTGCCGGCCGGCCGGCCCCGGCGGCTCACAGCGGGCCGCGCCCCGCCCGGAGCAGCAGCAGCGCCAGTTGGGTGCCGTCGGCGCCGAGCGCGACCCGGAAACGCTCCAGGATCTCCCGTTCCCGGGAGAGCACCAGGCGCGTACCGCCCGACGCCATCCGGGTCGCCCCGACCTCCTGGGACAGCGTGGCCCGCTCGTGCCAGAGCGAGATCATCGCGTTGTCGATCTCGTCGATCCGTTCCCTGATCTGCACGATCCGTGCGGCGGCGGCCGGCTCCGCGGTGCCGGTCCGTGCCTCGGCCGGCCCCCCGTCCTCGGCCGGTGGCGCCACCCCTGCCGCGGGTCCGCTTCCGTCGACCGGGGGCTGCTCCGCCCCCGGTCGGACCGGCCCGCCGCTCTGCTCCGCCACGTCTGTCATCATCGGGTACCTCTCGCACTGTCGTGCCCGGTGCCCGGATCCCGGGACGAAAAAGCCCCGGGCTCCAGGAGCCCGGGGCTTTCGCAGGTCTGATCGATCAGGCGCGACCTACGGCTGCCGGACTCCCGGTGCCGTAGTAAAAGTAGTAGCGCTGAGCGAACACGCCGTCGAGTATGCCCATGCGGCCGGCCCCTGCGCAAGGATTCGGTGTCAACAGGGCACCTTCTCTGCTCCGGCACGTCCCTGGAGCCGTGACCCTGGGTGCCCGCCAGGTTGCTGTCACCGTCGTCGTCCCGCGTCGGCGGTCGGGCGCGCCGACGACGACGCCGCGCGGTCGGGGAAGTGTCCGGCCGGCGGCATAGACTTGTCGCGCGATGCATCCTCTCTTCGACATTCCCGCGTCCCCGCCTGCGCCGGAGTCCGCACAGGCCCGTCCGGACCGGCCCCGGCCGGCCGCCGTCCGCCTCGATCCGCAGCAGCTGCTCGCCGGGCTGAACGGGCCGCAGAGCGACGCGGTCACCCATGCCGGCTCGCCGCTGTTGATCGTCGCCGGCGCGGGGTCCGGCAAGACCCGGGTGCTCACACACCGGATCGCGTACCTGCTCGCCGCTCGGGACGTGCACCCCGGAGAGATCATCGCCATCACCTTCACCAACAAGGCGGCCGGCGAGATGAAGGAGCGGGTGGCCGCGCTGGTCGGCCCGCGGGCCCGGCTGATGTGGGTGTCGACGTTCCACTCCGCGTGTGTCCGGATCCTGCGCGCCGAGCACGAGCACGCCGGGTTGAAGTCCACGTTCTCGATCTACGACGCGGACGACTCACGCCGGCTGATGCAGCTGGTCACCCGCGAACTGGACCTCGACCCGAAGCGCTATCCGGCGCGCGGGCTGGCCGCCCAGGTCTCCAACCTCAAGAACGAGCTGGTCGACCCGGAGCAGTTCGCGGAGCGGGCCAAGGGGCCCAACGAGCGGGCGCTCGCCGAGGCGTACACGCTCTACCAGCGGCGGCTGCGCGAGGCGCACGCTCTGGACTTCGACGACCTGATCATGACCACCGTGCATCTGCTCCAGTCCCATCCGCACGTGGCCGAGAGCTACCGTCGCCGGTTCCGGCACGTCCTGGTCGACGAATACCAGGACACCAACCACGCGCAGTACACGCTGATCAAGGAGTTGGTCTCCGGCACCGAGGGGCTCCAGGCGGCCGAGCTGTGCGTCGTCGGTGACGCCGACCAGTCGATCTACGCGTTCCGGGGCGCGACGATCCGCAACATCCTGGAGTTCGAACGGGACTTCACCGACGCGCGGACGATCCTGCTGGAGCAGAACTACCGCTCCACCCAGACCATCCTCAACGCGGCCAACGCGGTGATCGACCGGAACACCTCCCGCAAGCCGAAGCGGCTGTGGAGTGAGGCCGGCGCCGGCGAGCAGATCGTCGGCTACGTGGCCGACACCGAGCACGCCGAGGCGGACTGGGCGGCCCGGGAGATCGACCGGCTGGTCGACGCCGACGAGACCCGCCCCGGCGACGTCGCCGTCTTCTACCGCACCAACGCCCAGTCCCGGGTCTTCGAGGAGGTGTTCATCCGGGTCGGCCTGCCCTACAAGGTGGTCGGCGGGGTGCGCTTCTACGAGCGCAAGGAGGTCCGCGACGCGCTCGCGTACCTGCGTTCGGTGGTCAACGACGACGACACGGTGAGCCTGCGACGGGTGCTGAACACCCCGCGCCGGGGGATCGGCGACCGGGCGGAGGCGTGCGTCGAGGCGCTCTCCAGCCGCGACCGGATCTCCTTCGGCGCAGCCCTGCGCCGGGCCCGCGAGGCGCCGGGCATCTCCAGCCGGGCGGCCAACGGCATCGACGACTTCGTGGCGCTGCTCGACGGCGCCCGGGAGCTGGCCGAGACCGGCACTCCGGAGGAGGTTCTGGAGGCGCTGCTGACCCGCTCGGGCTACCTCACCGAGCTGGAAGAGAGCCTGGACCCGCAGGACGCCGGCCGGGTGGACAACCTCCAGGAACTGGTCAGCGTCGCCCGCGAGTACACCGAGCGGATCGAGGCGACCGGCGCGGAGGGCGAGCGGGCCACCCTGGCGGGCTTCCTGGAGCAGGTCGCACTGGTCGCCGACGCCGACCAGATCCCCTCCGACGACCCCGACCATCAGGGCGTGGTCACGCTGATGACGCTGCACACCGCCAAGGGGCTGGAGTTCCCGGTGGTCTTCCTGACCGGGCTGGAGGACGGCGTCTTCCCGCACCTGCGCTCGCTGGGCGACACCCGCGAGCTGGAGGAGGAGCGCCGGCTGGCGTACGTCGGCATCACCCGGGCCCGGCAGCGGCTCTACCTCTCCCGGGCGGTGACCCGCTCGGCCTGGGGGCAGCCGGCCTACAACCCTCCGTCGCGGTTCCTGGAGGAGCTACCGCCGGAGCTGGTGCACTGGGAGCGCACCGAGGGGTCGTACACCTCGTGGGCCGGTGGGGGCGGCGGCGTCGGTGGTCGCGCGGACCGCGCGCCGGGCGTTCGGGGCACCTTCAGCGGGGGCACGCCGAAGGCGGCCCAGCTGGCCAAGCGGCTCGGGGTGGACGGCAGCCGACTGACCACGGCCAGCGAGCTGCCGCAGGGACCGAAGGTGGCGGCCGGTGACCGGGTCAACCACCAGCGGTACGGGCTGGGGCGGGTCGTCGCCGTCGAGGGGCACGGCCCGGGCGCCCGCGCGCAGATCGACTTCGGTGACCAGACCATGTGGCTGGTGCTGCGGCACGCCCCGATCGACAAGCTCTGACCCGAAACGCGCGGGCCGGAGGTCCGCTGCCCACGATCCGCACTGCTTCAGGGAAAGGGTGGTCTCGGCACCGCCGGAGGCCACTCTTTCCCTGAAGTTGCGTGCGCTAGCGGTGCGGCTGTGGGATTTCGGCGAAGCCTTGCGGGCGCCGGGCGATGTAGGGTCCGGCGGGAGGTGCGCGGATGAGTTTCCGGCTGGCGGCGTACGCCGTGTGCATCGAGGATGAGCGGGTCCTGCTCGCCCGTTACGTCCCACCGCCGGGCGGCAGTCACTGGACCCTCCCGGGCGGCAAGGTCGAGCACGCGGAGGATCCGTTCGATGCGGTGATCCGGGAGCTCGCCGAGGAAACCGGCTGCGACGGGGTGGTGGAACGCCTGTTGGGTGTGGACTCGAGAGTGATTCCCGCTGCCGAGGCGCATCGGGGGATCGAGCACCAGAACGTCGGCATCTTCTACCGAGTGCGTATCACCGGCGGCGCTCTCCGGCCCGAGCCGAACGGCGAAACCGCCGAGTCGGTCTGGACTCCGATACCCGACGTAGCTCAGCTGCGCCGATCAGGGCTTGTCGACATCGGCCTCGCACTGGCGCACACCCTTCCGGTGACCGGCCACGTCGCCTCCGTTCCGGTCGGCGGTCTCATTCAGCACTGAGACCGCCGCCGTACGGACACTTCTCGCAGAGAGGGCTCAGCAGCCGAGGTCGACGCCGCGCGTCCGCATGAACGGCGCCGGGTCGATCTGGTTCCACATGCCCTGGTGCACCTCGAAGTGCAGGTGCGGGCCGGTGGCGTCGCCGGTGGCGCCCTCGTAGCCGATCACCTGACCGGCCTTGACCTTCTGACCGACGGTGACCGCGATGCGGCTCTGGTGGGCGTAGTGGGTCAGGTAACCGTTGCCGTGGTCGACGAAGACGGAGTTGCCGTACCCGTCGGCGGCGTCACCGGCCTGGACCACGGTGCCGGCGGCCGCGGCGTGGATCGGCGTGCCGGACGGCAGCGCCAGGTCGATGCCGGCGTGCAGAGTGCCCCAGCGCTGGCCGTAGCAGGAGGTGACCGAGGCGCCCGGCATCGGGTCGACCCAGGCCGGCGTCGGCTTCGCGGTCTTCTTCGGCTTGGGCTTCGGCTTCGCGGTGGCCGTCTTCGTCGGCGTCGGGACGGCGCTGGCCGCCGTCGGGCTCGCGGTCGGGCTGGCCGAGGGGGAGATCGGAGCGCTCGACTCGCGGGTGGAGCGGTCCGCCCGGCTGGCCGCCTCGGCCCGGGACTGCGCGTCCAGGGAGACGGCGGTGGGCGCCGGGCGGTCCGGGCCGGTGGTGGCGACGGCGACGCCCCCCAGGCCGAGGGCAACCAGGGCGGCCGCGCCGAGCACGATGAGGCGGTTCCGCCGGCCGGCGCGCCGCGGCTGCTCGGTGGCGGTGTCGGGGGTGTTCTCGTTCTGGACGGAGCTGTCTTCCTGCACGGCGGACCTTCACAGTCGAGGGGCACTTGACCTCGAAATACTGGTGTCGGGCCGAGCCGGGACAGGTACGGGGACCAGGCCGCCAGCCGACCCGCCGGGTGCTGCCTGCCCGGATATGACCCGGTCCGTGGTGATCCATCCGCAAAACTGATCTTGTCGACCGGTGGCGTCGATCACAGTCAGTGCTGTGACCCAGCAGACATTCACCCCGCCGGGGCAATGAAAAACCGCCCGGATCGACTGATCCGGGCGGTGAACGGTCGGTACGCAGCGTCAGGGCGCGGCTACCTCGCTCTAGTTTGCTTCGATCTGCAGCTGGATGTCCACATTGCGTTCCTGCAGGAACGGCACGGGGTCGATCGGCTCGCCCTTGACATGGAGCTCAAGGTGCAGGTGGGTGCCGTAGGCGTGGCCGGTCTGGCCGACCAGGCCGAGCTGGTCGCCCGCCTTGATTTGCTGACCCTCCTTGACGCTCAGCGCGGAGGAGTGGCCGTAGATGGCCTCGCTGCCGTCGGCGTGCTGGACGATCACCGCGTAGCCGTACCCGCCGAACCAGCCGGCCTTGGTGACCAGCCCGTCGTGGATCGCCACGTACGGCGTGCCCTCGGGGACGACCAGATCCACGCCGGTGTGCATCTTGCCCCAGCGCACCCCGTAGGGGGAGTTGAAGTCGTAGCCCTGGAGCGGCAGCCGCCAGATCTCGGGCTCGGCCGCGTCCTCGACCCGGCTGTCCCGGGAGGCGCGGTCGGCGTTGTCCGCACGGGCCGCGGCGTCCTGGCTGGTGACCGACGCCTGCTTGAGCTCGTCGAGCACCGAAGGGCTGACGTCCTTGGCGTCCGGCAGGGCGCTGGCGCCGAGCGCGACGATGCCGGCTCCGACGAAGGCGGTCGTGACGACCGCGGCGTAACGGCTACGCGGGGGGGTGGGTACGCGGCGACGACCGCGATATCTATCGGGCTCAGACGACAGGCGCTGGCGCACGCACACCCTCCGTTGTCGGGGTTCCGAGGCGGCCGGTGGACGTTCGTGAAGCTCTGCTGAACGTCTGCTGACCGCGTCGTCACCCGTCCTGGGACTTGATGACAACCGTGGACACGTTAGCCAACCACCAGGCGACTCACAAGCCAGAGCGTCGAATTGGCGTGTCGATCTGTCCGTTTGCGTCCGTGATTGTCACGCCTCGTGACGTCAATCGGTGCCCTCGTTACTGCCCGTTCGTCGCCGACCGTGACCGGTCCGGCGGAGTCGTCCGGCTTGACGGGGAGGTGGGACGGAGTCCGCCGCGTGACCACGCCCTACTCCCGGTGACCGTGCCCCCGGGGCACCGCGCCGCCGCCCGGTTTCCCGGCCCGGATTTCCCGGGCCCGGTCGGCCGGGTTACCGTTCGTTCAGGTGAAGGCCGTGGAGCCGGTGAAAGGTGTGCGCTGATGAGCTCTCGTATTCGGGTCGTCGTCGCCAAACCAGGCCTGGACGGCCACGACCGGGGCGCCAAGGTGGTCGCGCGGGCCCTGCGGGACGCCGGGATGGAGGTCGTCTACACCGGCCTGCACCAGACTCCCGAGCAGATCGTGGAGACCGCCATCCAGGAGGACGCCGACGCAGTCGGTCTCTCCGTCCTGTCGGGCGCGCACATGACGCTCTTCCGTCGGGTGCTGGAGTTGCTCGGCGAGCGGGACGCGCGGGACATCGTCGTGTTCGGCGGCGGCATCATCCCCAACGGCGACATCCCCGAGCTGGAGAAGCTGGGCGTCGCCAAGATCTTCACGCCGGGCGCCACCACCCAGTCGATCGTCGAGTGGGTCCGGCAGAACGTCGCGCAGCCGGTCGCCTGAGGCGCGCCGGAAGGGGCCGTCGGACGGGTCCGGGCACGGGGGAGGGGCCGGACGCACCCCTCACACGTCCGGCCCCTCTATGCACGATGCCCCGCCGCCACCCCTCGACCGACAGGGCATCGGCCGTCTCCCGTCATCGCGCTGTTCAGCGCTCCGACACCTGACTCAACGACGCCCCGACGGCCGGGTTACGCACCCGCGGCAACATCGCCCGGACGGCTGACGCCACCCGCGCCGCGCCCGGAACCGGCCCCCCCGACGCCCGGTTGTGCATTACCGCACACCGCGCACCCGCTCGGTTGCCGGCCGTGCCCACCTCGCTAGGCTGCGGCCAATGGCCTGTGTCAAGTGATGACAGGCGTCAAACTGTTTTCTGAACGCTGGTGGCGGCGCGACGGCGCGCCGCGGAGACGGGACGGGACGCGCAATCGTGGACCTGTACGAGTACCAGGGGCGGGACCTGTTCGAGCGGCACGGCTTGCCCGTGCTTGCCGGCGGCGTCGCCACTACCCCGGAGGAGGCCCGCGCGATCGCCGAACGCCTCGGCGGTCGGGTGGTCGTCAAGGCGCAGGTGAAGGTCGGCGGCCGAGGCAAGGCCGGCGGCGTCAAGCTGGCTGAGGGCCCGGATGAGGCGGTGGCCAGGGCCACCGACATCCTCGGCATGGACATCAAGGGCCACACCGTCCACAAGGTCATGATCACCGTGACCGCGGACGTGGCCGAGGAGTACTACTTCTCGTACCTGCTCGACCGGGCGAACCGCACCTTCCTCTGCATCGCCAGCGTCGCCGGCGGTATGGACATCGAGCAGGTCGCCGCCGAGACCCCGGACCGCGTGGTCAAGGCCCCGATCGACGCGAACGTCGGCGTGGACGAGGCCAAGGCGCGGGAGATCGTTTCCGCCGCCGGCTTCCCGGCCGAGGTCGCCGACCAGGTGGTCGAGGTGGCCGTCGGCCTGTGGCAGGCGTTCGTCGCCGAGGACGCCACGCTGGTCGAGGTGAACCCGCTGGCGAAGAACGGCGACGGGCGGATGCTGCTGCTCGACGCGAAGATCACGCTGGACGAGAACGCCGCGTTCCGGCACCCGGACCACGAGGCCCTGGTCGACCAGGCCTCGGTGGACCCGCTGGAGCAGGCCGCCAAGGAGAAGGACCTCAACTACGTCAAGCTCGACGGCGAGGTCGGCATCATCGGCAACGGCGCGGGTCTGGTCATGTCCACCCTCGACGTGGTCGCGTACGCCGGTGAGCGGCACGGCAACGTCAAGCCGGCCAACTTCCTCGACATCGGCGGCGGCGCGAGCGCCGCGGTGATGGCGAACGGCCTGGAGATCGTCCTCTCCGACCCGTCGGTGAAGAGCGTCTTCGTCAACGTGTTCGGCGGCATCACCGCCTGCGACGCGGTCGCCAACGGCATCGTGCAGGCGCTGGCCCTGCTCGAGCAGCGTGGCGAGAAGGTCACCAAGCCGCTCGTCGTCCGGCTCGACGGCAACAACGCCGAGGCCGGCCGGGCGATCCTCGACGACGCGAACAACCCGCTGATCCAGCGGGTCGACACCATGGACGGCGCGGCCGAGCGGGCCGCCGAGCTGGCAGCTGCGGGGGTCTGATCATGGCTATCTGGCTGACCAAGGACTCCAAGGTCATCGTGCAGGGGATGACCGGTTCCGAGGGTTCCAAGCACACCCGGCGGATGCTCGCCGCCGGCACCAACGTCGTCGGTGGCGTCAACCCGCGCAAGGCGGGCCAGAAGGTCGACTTCGACGGCACCGAGCTTCCGGTCTTCGCGTCCGTGGCGGACGCCATGGCCGAGACCGGGGCCGACGTCACGGTCATCTTCGTGCCGCCGCAGTTCACCAAGGCCGCCGTGGTCGAGGCGATCGACGCCGCGATTCCGCTGGCCGTGGTGATCACCGAGGGTGTGCCGGTGCACGACACCGCCGCGTTCTGGGCGTACAACCTGGCGCAGGGTGAGCGGACCCGGATCATCGGGCCGAACTGCCCGGGCATCGCCTCGCCGGGCGCCTCCAACGCCGGCATCATCCCGGCCGACATCACCGGCTCCGGCCGGATCGGCCTGGTCAGCAAGAGCGGCACGCTGACCTACCAGATGATGTACGAGCTGCGCGACATCGGGTTCTCCACCTGCGTCGGCATCGGTGGCGACCCGATCATCGGGACGACCCACATCGACGCCCTGAAGGCGTTCGAGGCCGACCCGGAGACCGACGCCATCGTCATGATCGGTGAGATCGGCGGCGACGCCGAGGAGCGGGCCGCCGAGTTCATCAAGGCGAACGTCACCAAGCCGGTGGTCGGCTACATCGCCGGCTTCACCGCGCCTCCCGGCAAGACCATGGGCCACGCCGGGGCGATCATCTCCGGCTCGGCCGGCACCGCCGAGGCGAAGCAGGCGGCGCTGGAGGCGGTCGGAGTCAAGGTCGGCAAGACGCCGACCGAGACCGCGAAGCTGATGCGGGAGATCATGTCCGGCAACTGAGCCGGCCAGGCAGCACCGCAGGGGGTCGACCGGTTCCGGTCGACCCCCTGCGCGTACCACCTCCGGAGCCGCGTCGACGGAACCCCGGCCTGCGGTACGAGCGTCGGCTCGTCAGCTGACCAGCCCGCTCAGTCGTTGTTCCAGAACGGGTAGTTTCCGGTGGAGCGCAGGATCGCCCCGCCGATGATGTTGATCACGCCGAACGCGATGGCGAGGTAGCCGAGGACCGGCGACTGGTTGTACCGCCGGGCGTCGCGGATGGACAGGTAGCCGAAGATGATGCCGAGGATGCCGCAGCAGATCAGGCCCAGCACGATGCCCAGCACGCCCCAGAGCGTGGTCCGGTCCCGTCCCCTCGGCGGTGGCGGCGGGTATGCGCTCGTCACGGCAACCTCCCGGCGGTCCTGGGCGATGGGCCGACCGGACCGCGACCGGCGGACCCCGACCCGGGCGGCGGCGACAGCCGACCCCTCAGGGCCGAGGCTAGACCGGACCGGGCGTCCCAAAGCCCGATTCGGTCAACTCGCCGCCCGTCGGGGCGGGTTAACGGACTGCTCCGGCAGGCGCGACGTGCCAGAGTAGAGCGGATGTCCCCCGTCACCCCTGACCATCCCAGCCGTGCCGGCGGTGTGAGCGCCGACGACCGGCCGCTCGGCCGTGCCGCGCCGGCCCGACGGGTGCCCGCGCCCCGCGCCGGCGAGTCGCCGCGCGGGCGCGCACCACTGCCCGTCGCCGCCGGGGTGGCCGCCGGCTGGGCCGCGCTCACGTCGTACCTGCCGGTCGCCATCGTGCTCGGCCTGGTCCAGCTCGGCGCGGATTCCGCGACGCTGAGCGGCACCCTGCGCACCGCGTTGGCCGGGTGGCTCCTCGGGCACGGGGTGCCGCTGCGCACCGAGTCCGGCCCGTTCGCGCTCGCCCCGCTGGCGCTGACCGTGCTCGCACTCTGGCGGCTGAGCCGGGCCGGAGTGCACGTCAGCCGCGCGATCGGCGCCCGCGGCACCCGCTCACCACGCCGGGCGTTGCTCGCCGCGGTCGCGGTCGGTGTGGCGTACGCGCTGCTCGGCGCCCTGGCGGCCGTTCTGCTCGGCGCCGGTGGGCCGGACGCGTCCCCGGTGCGGGCGGCAGCCACGTTCGCGGTGGTCGGCACGCTCGCCGCGCTGGTCGGCGCGACCCGGATCACCGCCGTCACCCGGCTGCTCGTCGCCCGGATGCCGGGCCCACTACGTGCCGGCGTACGCACCGGGCTGGTGGCCGCGCTGCTGCTGCTCGGCGCGGGCGCCGGCGCGGCCGGCCTGGCGGTGGCCACCGGCGGCGGTGACGCGGCGGACATGATCGGGGCGTACCGGACCGGGGTGGCCGGGCAGGCCGGGATCACGCTGGTCAGCGTGGCGTACGCGCCGAACGCCGCGATCTGGTCGACGAGTTATCTGCTCGGGCCGGGCTTCACGGTCGGCGTCGACACCGCGGTCCGCACCAGTGAGGTGTCGGTCGGCGCGCTGCCGGCCGTACCGCTGCTCGCCGGCCTGCCGCGCGGCCCGGTGGACGGCCTCGGCGCCCTGCTGCTCGCGGTGCCGGTGCTGGTCGGGATGGTCGCCGGCTGGCTGCTCGCCCGCCGCGTGGCCCGGGCCGCCGGGCCGGAACGGCCCCCGCAGCGCTGGGCGGAGCTGCTGGCGCCGGCGGTGCTGGCCGGGCCGGTGGCCGGCGTGCTGGTCGGCGTGGCAGCCGCGATCTCCGGTGGCCCGCTCGGCGCCGGCCGGCTGGCGCAGCTCGGGCCGGTGGCCTGGCAGGTCGGGCTCGTGGCGGCCGGTGTCATCGCGGTTGGCGCGCTGCTCGGTGCCGCCGCCACCCGCGTGCTCACCCGAGCCCCGGCGCAGTGACCGTTCACCGCCGGTGCGACCGCGGGGCGCCCCGGACGAATCCGGAGCGCCCCGTCACGAACGGACCGGTCAGGGCTGGGTCGGCAGGCTGACCTGCGCCACGACGCTCAGGATGATCAGCAGGATGCCCAACCCGACGGCGACCGCGCCGCAGATCAGGCCGGCCTTGGCCTGCCCGGCGTTGCTGGCCTGGCCCTGGGCGGCCTTCTGACGGCCCAGGTAGCCGGTCACCACGGCCGCGATGCCGAGCGGGATGCCCAGGTAGAAGCAGCAGAGCAGCGGGATCGCCGCGATGCCGAGAATCATCGACACCAGGCCGAGGGTGTTGTTCTGGCCCTGCTGCTGCGGGTAGCCGGCGTTCGGGTACGCCGGCGCGCCGTACGGCGGCTGCTGCTGCTGGCCGTACGGGTCCTGACCGGGGTTACCGGGCTGCATTCGAAGCTCCTTGGACTGGTTCCGTCAGTAGCTGTTGTTGTCGCTACTCATGATCGCGCCCAGACCGCCCAAAGCACAGCACACCAGGAAGATGGCATACCACGCGATGCCCACGATCAGGGCCACTTCGACCACTTCCGCGACTCCGCGGCGGCCGTCTGGGCCCCGGCGTAGTCGCCCTGCTGGAGCAGCGGGTTGACCTTCGACGCGTTGATGATCGCCGGGATGGCCAGCGGCCAGAAGAGGAAGATGGCGACGATCGACATCGTCATGTTGTTGTTGATCGGTGGCGGCTGCTGCTGGGGGTGGTAACCGGGCTGCACGGGGTGCTCCTCATTCCAACGACACGGCTGGCGTGCCGGATCAGCGACGGGGGTGCGGGCCGGCGCGGCGTCCAGCCCGAGCGACCGGCAGCGTACCGGGTCGATGCCCGTCCGCACTGTCAAAGATCGGCGCGCCGCCCAGCCGATGGGTGTCCTGACCTGCCCGATAGGGTGGCCCGGTGACCGAGCCCGCGTCCGTCGCCCGCATCGTCGTCCTCGTCTCCGGCTCCGGGAGCAACCTTCAGGCGCTGCTGGAAGCCGCCGCCGACCCCGCGTACGGCGCACAGGTCGTCGCGGTCGGCGCGGACCGCGACGGCATCGCGGGCCTGGACCGGGCCGCGGCCGCCGGCGTGCCGACGTTCGTCGAGCGGGTCCGCGACCACGACACCCGGGAGGACTGGGACCGGGCGCTCACCGCGCACGTCGCGAAGCACCAGCCCGACCTGGTCATCTCCGCCGGGTTCCTCAAACTGGTCGGCCCGCACTTCCTCGCCGCCTTCGGTGACCGCTACCTGAACACACACAACACCCTGCTGCCGGCGTTCCCCGGCATCCACGGCCCGCGCGACGCTCTCGCCTACGGCGTGAAGCTCACCGGGGCCACGCTCTTCTTCGTCGACGCCGGTATGGACACCGGGCCGATCGTGGCGCAGGTCGCGGTCCCGGTGCTCGACTCCGACGACGTGGAGACGCTCACCGAGCGCATCAAGGAAGCTGAGCGGCGCCAGCTCGTCGAGCAGGTCGGCCGTCTGGTCCGCGAAGGCTGGACCATCACCGGAAGGAAGGTCACGGTTCCGTGAGTTCCACTCAGGACGGGCGCCGCCCGATCAGGCGGGCGCTGGTCAGCGTCTACGACAAGACCGGGCTGGTCGAGCTGGCCCAGGCCCTGCACGCCGCCGGTGTGGAGATCGTGTCCACCGGCAGCACGGCGGGCACCATCGCCGCCGCCGGGGTGCCGGTGACGCCGGTGGAGACGGTGACCGGCTTCCCCGAGGTGCTCGACGGCCGGGTGAAGACCCTGCACCCGAAGGTGCACGCCGGTCTCCTCGCCGACCTGCGCAAGGACACGCACGTCGCGCAGCTCGACGAGCTGGGCGTGGCCGCGTTCGACCTGCTGGTCTCCAACCTCTACCCCTTCCAGGCCACCGTCGCCTCCGGCGCCAGCGTCGAGGAGTGCGTGGAGCAGATCGACATCGGTGGCCCGGCGATGGTCCGGGCAGCGGCCAAGAACCACGCGTCGGTCGCCGTGCTCACCAACCCGGCCGGCTACCCGGCGCTGCTCGCCGCGCTCGGCGAGGGCGGGTTCACCCTTGCCCAGCGCCGCGCCCTGGCCGCGCGGGCGTTCGCCGACATCGCCGAGTACGACATGGCCGTGGCCCGGTGGTGCGCGCAGGAGCTGGCGCCGGCCGACGACTGGTGGCCGCAGTACGCCGGGCTGTCGCTGCGCAAGTCGACCGGGCTGCGGTACGGCGAGAACCCGCACCAGCCGGCCGCGCTCTACACCGACCCGGACGCCCCGGCCGGGCTGGCCCAGGCGGAGCAGCTGCACGGCAAGGAGATGTCCTACAACAACTACGTCGACGCGGACGCCGCCTGGCGGGCCGCGAACGACTTCGCCGACCAGCCGGCCGTGGCGATCATCAAGCACGCCAACCCGTGCGGCATCGCGGTCGGCGCGGACGTGGCCGAGGCGCACCGCAAGGCGCACGCCTGCGACCCGGTGTCGGCGTACGGCGGGGTGATCGCGGTCAACCGGCCGGTCTCGGTCGAGATGGCCCGGCAGGTGGCCGACATCTTCACCGAGGTGGTGGTCGCCCCCGGCTTCGACGAGGGCGCGGTCGACGTGCTGCGAGCCAAGAAGAACATCCGGCTGCTGCGCGCGCCGTCCTGGACCCCGGCGCTGGTGGAGTTGCGGCAGGTGACCGGTGGCGTGCTTGCCCAGGTCGCCGACCGGGTGAACGCCCCCGGCGACGACCCGACGACGTGGCGGCTCGCGGCCGGCGAGGCGGCGGACGAGGAGCTGCTGCGCGACCTCGCGTTCGCCTGGCGGGCGGTGCGCGCGGTGAAGAGCAACGCGATCCTGCTCGCCAAGGACGGCGCCACCGTCGGGGTCGGGATGGGCCAGGTCAACCGGGTCGACTCGGCGCAACTGGCGGTCCGCCGCGCGGGCGCCGAGCGGGCTCGGGGATCGGTGGTCGCGTCGGACGCCTTCTTCCCGTTCGCCGACGGCCCGAAGATCCTCATCGACGCCGGCGTCCGCGCCATCGTGCAGCCCGGCGGCTCGATCCGCGACGAAGAGGTCATCGCCGCCGCCAAGGAAGCCAACGTCACCATGTACCTAACCGCCACCCGCCACTTCTTCCACTAACCCCAGCCCCGCCGTGCCCCCGGGCCCGTCCGAGCCGGTCGATCATGGAGTTGTGGTGCCTCGCAAAAGCCGCTGAACAGTACGATCCGGCCACCACAACTTCATGATCGACCGGCAGGACGGGGCGCGGGGTTACCAGTCGCCGCCGCCGAAGTCGCCGCCGCCGAAGTCACCGCCACCGAAACCGCCGCCGCCGAAGTCCCCACCGGCATAGTCCCCGCCGCCGTAGTCCCCGCCGGCGTAGTCCCCGCCGCCCTGGTCGCCACCGTCGAAGCCCTGGTCGCCGCCCTGGTCACCGGCGTCCGCGCCCTGCTCGGCGCCGTCACCGAAGCCCTCCTGGTAGCCCTCGTCGTAGCCATACCCCGGGTCGGCGAAGGCGGGCGAGAACAGCGCGTCGGCGATCAGGATGCCGCCGAGCACACCGGCTCCGGCGCCCAGCGCGGTCTTCCACCAGGGCGTCGAGTACCAGCCCGCCGGCACCGGCCGGCCCTGGTAACGGCCACCGGGGTAGTAGTAGGGCGTTTCCCGACCCGGCTGCGGACCCGCCCGGAAGGTCTGCCCCTGCACGTCGACGGCACGCTCCTTGGTGAGCTGCCCGACGCCGCGCGCGGCGGCCAGCGGCGGCACCTCGGGCCCCGGATCGATCCCCAGCGCCGTCCGCGCCGCCCGGATGTACGCCAGCCCCTCCAGCGCGGTCTCCCGCGCCAGAGCGAACTGCTGCGGCGTACGCGCCTGCTCCAGCTGCGAGCCGGCCGCGTTGTACCGCTCACCGGCGTCGGACAGGGCCTGACGGACCGCCGGCTCGTCGCCGTGCAGGTTCATCAGCTGGCCGCCGAGGCGCTCGTACCAGCGTTGCGCCTCCGCCCGGGCGTCACCGAGTTCGGTGCGCTGCCGGGCGGTGGACTGGGCGCGGATGATCGCCGCGGCGCCCAGCACGCCGACCACCACGATGGCGAGGCACAGCAGAAGTTCCATGTCAACGAACGTACCCCCGGGGGTCACGTCGTATCCGTCTGGCAAGCTCCGGTGATGGACGTCTCGACGCTGCTCCTGGTGATCGTGTGCCTCGGCGCGGGCGGGGCGGTGGGCTGGCTCGCGGCCCGCTCCCGGTCCGCGGCCGACATCGCCCGGCTGGACGCCACGCTCACCGCAACCCGGGACGGCGAGGGGCGCCTGGAGCAGTCCATGCGGGCGCTGAGCTACGAAGCCACCGCGCAGTCCCAGGAGGCGGTGGCCCGCGCGGTCGCGCCGCTGCACGAGACCCTGCGCCGCTACGAGCAGCGGGTCGCCGATCTGGAGCACGACCGGGTCGACGCGTACGCCGAGCTGCGTGAGCAGGTCCGCTCGATGAACGCGGTCTCGGGCGAGCTGCGCACCGAGACCAAGCAGTTGGTGGCGGCGCTGCGCGCGCCGCAGGTGCGGGGCCGCTGGGGCGAGCACCAGTTGCGCCGGATCGTCGAGGCGGCCGGCATGCTGGAGCACTGCGACTTCTCCGAGCAGGTCACCGCCGCCACCGACGAGCAGGTCGTCCGCCCGGATCTCGTGGTCCGGCTGCACGGCGGCCGGTCGGTGGTGGTGGACGCGAAGGCGCCGTTCGACGCGTACCTCACCGCGATGGAGGCCCGCGACGAGCGCGGCCGGGACACCCACCTCGACGCGCACGCCCGGCACCTGCGGGGGCACGTCGACGCCCTGGCCGCCAAGTCCTACTGGGCCGCGTTCGACAGCTCGCCGGAGTTCGTCGTGCTGTTCGTCCCCGCCGACCCGTTCCTCGACGTCGCGCTCCAGCGCGACCCGACGCTGCTGGAGCACGCCTTCGCCCGCAACGTGGTGCTGGCCACGCCGGCCACCCTGGTCGCCCTGCTCCGTACGGTGGCCTACTCCTGGCGGCAGGAGGCGCTGGCCCGCAACGCGCTCGCGGTGCACACGCTGGCCCGCGAGTTGTACAGCCGGCTCGCCACCCTCGGCGACCACGTGGGCAAGCTCGGCTCGTCGCTGGCCGGCGCGGTGACCGCGTACAACCGGGCGGTCGGTTCGCTGGAGGCCCGGGTGCTGGTCAGCGCCCGAAAGCTCGCGGAGCTGGGCGTCTCGGACGAGGAGCTGGCCAGTCCCGCCCAGGTCGAGCTGACCCCCCGCCAGCCGCAGGCGCCCGAGCTGCTGGACGACGCCGTCCGCGTCGACCGCGACCGCTGACCGGTGGGGCCGGCGGCGCCCCGCCAGCCCGCCGGAGCCGGGTCAGCTACGGTGCGCGCCCTCCACGACGAACGGCGTCCCCTGCTGGCAGGTGGTCATCATGCCGGGTTCGACCCGGCCGGTGACGGTCACCTTGGCGCCGGCCCTCAGCACGTCCCGCGGACCGCCGATGAGCAGGTAGCCGTCGAGCAGCACGCAGTTCGGCTCCACGCCGGGCGTGATCGTGCCGGTGAGTTCGGTGGCTCCGACCGGCGGCGGGACGGTGGGGCCGCCGGGCGACGTGGGCGGCTTCGGCGTCGAGGAGGGAGCGGTGGGCGTGGTGGGTGCGCCCGTCGACGGGGTCGCCGCCGGCGGGGTGGGCTGCCCGGTCACCGGTGACGATCCGCTCGGGGTGGGGGTGGCAGGGCCGTCCGTGCCGCCGCAGGCGCTCAGCGCCGCGCAGACCACCAGGGCGGAGACGACGAGCCGAAAGGTCCTCATGCCGGTTTCGACGCGCCGCGGTGGCGCGGCGTTCCCGCCGGAACCCGCCCGACGCGACTCAACCGCGCGCCGCCGCGGCCTTCATGTCCCGCTTCAGCTCCTGCGGCAGCGAGAAGGTGAGCCGCTCGTTGGCGGTGGTGATCTCCTCGACGTCGGCGAAGCCGCGCGCGGCCAGGTGGGCCAGCACGTCCCGGACCAGGTCCTCCGGGACGCTCGCGCCGGAGGTCACGCCGACGGTACGGGCGTCGGCCAGCCAGGCGTCGTCGATCTCGTGGGCGAAGTCGACCAGGTGACCGGCGCGGGCGCCGGCGTCCAGCGCCACCTCGACCAGCCGGACGGAGTTGGACGAGTTCCGGGAGCCGACGACGATCACCACGTCACACTCCGGGGCGATCTCCTTGACCACGTGCTGCCGGTTGGAGGTGGCGTAGCAGATGTCGTCGCTGGGCGGGGACTGGAGCAGCGGCAGCCGCTGCTTGAGCCGGGCGACCGTCTCCAACGTCTCGTCCACCGAGAGCGTGGTCTGGGAGAGCCAGACGACCTTCTCCGGGTCGCGAACGGTGATCTTGTCGACGCCGTCCGGGCCGTCCACCAGCTGGATGTGGGCGGGCGCCTCGCCGGCGGTGCCGACGACCTCCTCGTGCCCCTCGTGCCCGATGAGCAGGATGTCGTAGTCCTCGGCGGCGAACCGCTTCGCCTCCTGGTGCACCTTGGTGACCAGCGGGCAGGTCGCGTCGATCGCCTTCAGCGAGCGCTCCTTCGCCTGCTCGTAGACCTCGGGGGCCACGCCGTGCGCGGAGAAGATGACGGTGGCGCCCTCCGGCACCTCCTCGTTCTCCTCCACGAAGATCGCGCCCTGGGACTCCAGGGTCTGCACGACGTGCTTGTTGTGCACGATCTGCTTGCGGACGTAGATCGGGGCGCCGTAGAGCTTCAGGGCCTCCTCGACGGTCTGCACCGCGCGGTCGACGCCAGCGCAGTAGCCGCGGGGCTTGGCCAGGAGCACGCGCTTGCCGGTCTGGGGGGTCGCCTGAGCCTCGGTCACCCGCCCATCGTACGTGTCCGATTTCCCCCCGGCAGCGGCTGCGACCCGCACCACAGTCCCGAGGGCCGGCTGGCCTGGTGATCAAGAGGTTCTCGTCCGGAACGCGCCCAGCGCTGACGCAAACTTCTTGATCACCGGGGTGGTCCGTAGGGTGGGTGGGTGGGTGACGGAGCGCGGAGCAGCGCGGAGGAGCCGTGGCCGGTCCGGGTGGTCAGCCAGAAGGTGGGCGCCTGGATCGCGAAGCTCGGCTGGGTATGGGTGGACGGGCAGGTCGCGCAGATCAGCCGCCGGCCCGGGGCCAGCACCGTCTTCCTCACCCTGCGTGACCCGTCTGCCGACCTGAGCCTGACCGTCACCACCAACCGGGACGTGCTGGACGCCGGCGCGCCCGAGCTGCGTGAGGGCGCCCGGGTGGTGCTGCACGCCAAACCGGAGTTCTACGCCGCCCGGGGCACGCTGAGCCTGCGCGCCGACGAAATCCGCCAGGTGGGGCTGGGTGAGCTGCTGGCCCGGCTGGAGAAACTCAAGAAGCTGCTCGCCGCCGAGGGGCTGTTCGACCGGGCCCGCAAACGCCGCCTGCCGTTCCTGCCCGGCCGCATCGGGCTGATCACCGGCCGGGCGTCGGCCGCCGAGCGGGACGTGCTGACCAACGCACGACGGCGCTGGCCGGCGGTGGAGTTCCGTACGGTCAACGTGGCCGTGCAGGGCCCGTCGGCGGTGCCGCAGATCATCGACGCGCTCAAGGTGCTGGACGCCGACCCGAGCATCGACGTGATCATCATCGCCCGGGGCGGCGGCGGCATCGAGGACCTGCTGCCCTTCTCCGACGAGGCGCTCTGCCGCGCGGTGTTCGGCTGCCGTACGCCGGTGGTCAGCGCGATCGGGCACGAGACGGACGCCCCGCTGATCGACTACGTCGCCGACGTCCGCGCCTCCACCCCGACCGACGCGGCCAAGCGGGTGGTTCCCGACCTCACCGAGGAGGTACGCCTCATCGGCCAGGCCCGGCACCGCCTCGAACGGGCGGTGCGCAACCTGGTGGACCGGGAGTCCCACCGGCTCGACGGGCTGCGTTCCCGTCCGGTGCTGGCCCGGCCCGAGGTGATGGTGGAGCAGCGGGCGACCGACCTGGGCGCGCTGCGTCAGCGGGCCGGGCGCTGCCTGGACCACCGGCTCGCCGCGGCCGACGACGAGCTGCGGCACACCCTGGCCCGGCTGCGCGCCCTCTCCCCCGCGGCGACCCTCGACCGGGGGTACGCGATCGTGCAGCGCGCGGACGGCCACGTGGTCCGCGCGGCGGCCGAGGTCGGCAAGGGCGACCCGCTGCGTGTCCGCCTGGCCGACGGTGAGCTGGCCGCCACGGTGGACGGCTGAGTGGCGGGGCGCGACGGTCGGAAAGCGGTGTGCTGAGATGGACGCGATGACTGACGACACGAAGGCCAAGCCGGACGAGCGGCTCAGCTACGAGCAGGCCCGCGCCGAGCTGGCCTCGGTGGTGGAGCGGCTGGAGGCCGGCGGCACGTCCCTGGAGGAGTCGCTGGCGCTCTGGGAGCGCGGCGAGGCGCTGGCGGTGATCTGCCAGCGCTGGTTGGACGGAGCCCGGGCGCGGATCGAAGCCGCCCGGCAGGAGCCCGCCTCCTGAGCGCCGGGGTGGGGCGACCGGAGCCGCCCCACCCGGGTACGACTGTCAGTTGAACAGGCTGTACAGCTCGGCCGGCGCCTCGACGACCTGGTCCGCCGGCGGCTTCTGCGCTGCGGTGGCGGCACCGTAGTCGGAGTACGTCATCCGGATCTCCTGGGCCGCGGTCTGCCCGGCGGCCGGGAGTTGCAGCACCAGTTCGCTGAGCCGGCCCTGCGGATCCACCTTGGCGGTGAACGGGACCGTCTTCGCCTGCGTGCCCAGCGCGGCGATCGTCGCGGCGTTCAGCGAGCCGGCCTCGGCCGCCTTGGTGACGTCGATGGTGCCGGCGTACGTGCCGGTGCCGGTGCTGCGGACCTCGGTGATGCCCTGGGTCAGCACGGCGCTGCCGGCCGGGTCGACCTTCTCGAAGTCGAAGCCGAGGCTGCGGTTGCCCTTGATCCGGGTCTGGTCGAGGTGCTGGTACTTGCCGAGGTTGAGCTGCTTGATGGCGGGCAGGCTGTTGGCGGTGGGGCCGCTCAGCTCCAGCTTCACCCAGCTGTCCGGCTTGAAGTGGATCACGTCGAGCTTCATCGCCAGGTCGGACGAGGGGCCACCGATGGCGATCTTCATGGACGCGCTCTGGCTCGGCTGGTGCACCTGGCCCTCCGCCGTGGAGCCGGCGCCGGCGAGGGTGAACCGGAAGTTTCCGTTGCTGATTTCCTTGGTGGAGTCGAGCAGCGCCTGCTTGGCGTCGCCCGCCACGGGCGAGCCGGACGGGCTCGGCGCGCCGGAGGCGCTCACCGTCGGGGAAGCGGTCGATCCGGCGGTGGGCGTCCCGCTGCTGTTGCAGGCGGCCAGACCGGGCGTGAACAGGGCGGCGGCTACCAGGCCGGCACTGAGTCGTCGAACAGTCATACGTGTCTCCCAAGGGGGTCACCCGACGACCAGGACGGCGCCGGAAACCGGGCGACGCGACAGCACCTTCGGCCGCGCCGCGCGACCCGGGCCGAGCAGCGCGCCCGGATCACTCCCTCTTTGTTCCCTGTCGACGCGTCGCACAATCACCCAACTGTCCGGTTGTCGTGGGGCGCCACGACCGGGCGACGTCCGTGGGTCGTACCGGAGCGAGGATGACCGTCGTCAGCGCAGCGCGCCGGCGAGTTGACGCAGTTCGTTGTCCCGGGCATCGCCGACGATGATGACCGTACGGGCCGGCTCCAGCAGGACCAGCGCCTGCTGGTTGCCCCGTGCGGTGTAACGCTGCCAGGTGCGCCCGGCCAGCTCCGTCGGGCCCTGTGGCTGGCCCTCGTCGGTCAGCTCGGCCGGGAGCAGCCGCTCCGCCGGCACGTTGCTCTGCAGCAGTTGGACGCCCCGCCCCTCCGGGGTGAGGTACCCGATCCGCAGATTCGCACCGCCGTCGACGGTCTGGTAGCGGGCGCTGACCGTGCGCCAGTCGGAGCCGAGCCCCTGCGGCTGACTCACCGGGAAGGCGTTCGCCGACTGCGCCTGTTCGATCGCCGGCGCCGGATCGACCGTGGTGGGCTCGTCACCACCGAGGAAACCCCGGTAGAACGCCAGCAGCAGCGCGATCGGGATCAGCAGGACCAGCAGCGAGATCGCCATGTCCTTCGGCGACCGCTCGGATCTGGCGGACCCGACCCGTGGCGGCGGCGCGGGCCGCTCGCCGGTCTCCGCGGCGGCCGGACCCGACGCGACCAGGGCCGGCTCGTCGGCCGGCGGGATCGTCGGGTCGGTCGCGGCGTGCTCCGGACCGGCACCGGCGGGGAGGTCCGCCGGCGGCTGGCCGCCGGGCGGGGTGCGGTCGTCGGGTACGCGGTCGGCTGGCTGTGCGGGTTCCACCCTCCCATCTTCGCAGCCGCCCGACCGGCGGTATCCGGCCCATCACCGCCCCGCGCCTACGCCCGGTCAGCCATCGTGTGAGGATCAGCGACAAAGCCGGCGGCGGGAGGCGTCCCGCCGTCGGTCCACCCCGCACCGTCGCGAGGAGGAGCAGCCGTCATGACGAACACCAGGACGCGGATCCCACAGGACCTCGACCGTAACCTTGCCCTCGACCTGGTCCGGGTCACCGAGGCCGCGGCGATGGCCGCCGGCCGCTGGGTCGGCCGGGGCGACAAGGAGGGCGGCGACGGGGCCGCCGTCGACGCCATGCGCAAGCTGATCAACTCGATCCAGATGCGCGGCGTCGTGGTGATCGGCGAGGGCGAGAAGGACAACGCCCCGATGCTCTTCAACGGCGAACAGGTCGGCGACGGCACCGGCCCGGAGGTGGACGTCGCCGTCGACCCCGTCGACGGCACCACGCTGATGAGCAAGGGCATGCCGAACGCGCTGGCGGTGCTCGCCGTCTCCGAGCGCGGCGCGATGTTCGACCCGAGCGCCGTTTTCTACATGGAGAAGCTCGCCGTCGGGCCGGCGTACGCGGACGTGATCGACATCAACGCCGGGGTGGCCGACAACCTGCGGCGGATCGCCAAGGTCAAGGGCACCGACGTCTCCGAGGTGACGGTCTGCGTGCTGGACCGCAGCCGCCACGACGATCTGGTCACGCAGATCCGCCGGGCCGGGGCGGGCATCCGATTCATCTCGGACGGGGACATCGCCGGCTCCATCGCGGCGGCCCGGGGCGAGTCCGACGTCGACGTGCTGATGGGCATCGGTGGCACCCCCGAGGGCATCATCTCCGCCTGCGCGCTGAAGTGCATGGGCGGGGCGATGCAGGCCAAGCTGTGGCCGCGCGACGCCGAGGAGCGGGAGAAGGCGCTCGCCGCCGGGCACGACCTGGACCGGGTGCTGGGCACCGACGACCTGGTCACCGGTGACAACTGCTTCTTCGTCGCGACCGGGGTCACCTCCGGCGATCTGCTGCGCGGCGTGCGCTACCGGGCCGGCGGCGCGTACACCCAGTCGATCGTGATGCGGTCGAAGAGCGGCACCATCCGCGTGATCGACTCGTACCACCGGCTGGAGAAGCTGGCGCTCTACTCCGCGGTCGACTTCGACGGTCGTCCACTGGCCGAGCAGGAGTGAGCGTCACCGGCACGGCGACGCCCCAGACCCTGTCAGCCACCCGCCGGATCACCGGTGTCGCGCTGGCGTCGGTCTCCGGGCTCGCGGTGGCGGTGCAGTCTCGGATCAACGGTGAGCTGGGGGTACGCCTGGCCGACGGGTTCGCCGCCGCGGTGGTCTCGTTCGGCGTCGGCCTGCTGGTGCTGCTGGTGCTGGTGCCCGCGACCCCAGGCGGGCGGCGCGGCCTGGTCGCGGTGCGGTCGGCCCTCACGGCGGGCACGCTCCGGCCCTGGCAGTGCCTGGGCGGGGTGTGCGGGGCGTTCCTGGTGGCAACCCAGGGGCTGACCATCGGTTCGTTGGGCGTGGCGGTCTTCACCGTGGCGGTGGTCGCCGGGCAGACCGGCAGCAGCCTCGCGGTGGACCGGGCGGGGATCGGGCCGATGGGCCGGCAGCCGGTCACCCGGCAGCGGCTGGCCGGTGCGGTGCTCACCGTACTGGCGGTGGGCCTGGCGGTCGGCGACCGGTTCGGCGACCCGGGCGCGCTGGCGTTGGCCCTGCTGCCCCTGCTCGCCGGGGTGGGCATCGCCTGGCAGCAGGCGGTCAACGGCCGGGTCCGGGCGGCGGCCGACAGCGCGCTGACCGCCACCCTGGTCAACTTCGCGGTGGGCACGGTCGCCCTGCTCGTCGCGTTCGCGGTCGACATCGCGGTACGCGGCTGGCCGACCGGCGATGCGCCGACCGAACCGTGGCTCTACCTGGGCGGCCCGATCGGCATCGTGTTCATCGCGATCGCCGCGGCGATCGTGCGTTTCACCGGTGTGCTGCTGCTCGGCCTGGCCACCATCGCCGGGCAGATCGTGGGCGCCGTCGTGTTGGACGTGGTGCTGCCCACCGCGGCCTCACACCCGGGCCCGAACACCCTGCTCGGGGCCGCGCTGACCATGGTGGCCGTGCTGGTCGCCGCGCTCGCACCGCCCACCCGCCGCTGAGTGACGCCGTCCTACCTGCCCAGCGCCCCTCGCTGACCCTGGTCGGTGACCGCCACGGACGCGAACCGGCGCCGTGGTCAGCCGGCGTCGGACGAGTGCCCGGGGAACAGATGCGCGCTCGGGTCGATGGCCACCGCCGCGTTGTTGACCGCCGTCGCGGCCTCGCCGAAGCCGGTGGCGATCAACCGGACCTTGCCCGGGTACTCGGTGATGTCGCCGGCCGCGAAGACCCGGGGCAGGTTCGTCGCCATGGCGCTGTCCACCAGGATGTGCCGGCGGTCCAGCCGCAGCCCCCACTCGGCGAGCGGGCCCAGGTCGGCGGTGAAGCCGAGCGCGGCCACCACGGTGTCCACCGGCAGCGTCTCGGTCGCGCCACCGCGTACCGCCACCTCGGCGCCGGTCACCGTGCCGTCCCCGAACAGCCGGGTGACCTCGGCGTTGACCACCACCCGCACCGGCAGCGACAGCACGCGCGCGACGGTGGAGGCGTGCGCCCGGAACTTCTCCCGCCGGTGCACCAGGGTCACCGAGCGGGCCAGCGGTTGCAGCGTCACCGCCCAGTCGAACGCGGAGTCGCCGCCCCCGACGATCAGCACGTCCTGGTCGGCCAGCTCGGCCGGCTCCGGCACGAAGTAGACGATCCCGGTGCCCGGCCCGCTGTCGGCGCACGGCAGCGGCCGAGGGCTGAAGCTGCCCAGCCCGCCGGTGATCACGACCGCGCCGCAGGCGAGCTGGTCGCCACCCGCCAGGCCGAGCACCGGCCGGTCATCTGCGTACGAAAGCTTCTCGGCCCGGGTGCCGAGCAGGTAGTCCGGGTTGAACGGAGCGGCCTGAGCCACCAGGTTGGCGACCAGATCGCGGCCCTTGACGGCGGGGAAGCCGGCCACGTCGAGGATCAGCTTCTCCGGGTACATGGCGGTGACCTGACCGCCCGGCTCCGGCAGCGCGTCGATCACCGCCACCGACAGTCCTCGGAACCCGGCGTAGTACGCGGCGAAGAGGCCGGCCGGACCGGCCCCGATCACGGCAACATCGACCTCACGCATGGCGTACCGTCGCTTTCCGCTCACGGATCAACGCTTGCTGATCTCGACGGTAGGCGGGTGGCAGCGGTCGGGCAAGCACGTCCCAGAGGCGCGCCGAGGAACCCGTCAGGGCAGGCTGAGTGTGGACCCGGAGTAGTCCGAGCCGCCGACGACCGGGCGGCGACGACGGAACAGGATCGCGGCCACCACCCCGCCGAGCAGCCCGAACAGGTGCCCCTGCCAGGAGATCCGTTCGTCGGTGGGGAGGATGCCGACCAGCTGCCAGCCGTAGAGCAGGCCGACCAGCAGGAAGACGGCGAAGTTCCACCAGCTGCGCTCGAAGATGCCCCGGGTGAGCAGGATGCCCAGGTAACCGAAGATCACCCCGCTGGCCCCGACGACCACCGAGTTGGGTGAGCCGGTGAACCAGACGCCGAGCCCGCTGACCAGGATGATGATCAGGGTCGACCAGAGGAACCGGCGTGCGCCGGCGGCCAGCACGAAGGTGCCCAGCAGGATCAGCGGGATGCTGTTGCTGTAGAGGTGGTCGAAGCCGTGGTGCAGGAACGGGGAGAAGAAGACCCCGTCCAACCCGTCGATACGCTGCGGGATGATGCCGGCGGTGGCGTCCAGGCCGAACTCGAGCCCCTGGTCGACGGCCTCGATGAGGAAGAGGAACGGGACCACCGCGCACATCGCGACGAAGGCCCGGCCGAGCGCGGCGTAGAACGCCTCGGTGCCGAACTGGTGGGGGTCGCCGCTCGCCGGGTGCAGGGTCACCCCACAACTGCTATCAGCAAAAGAGGCTGGCCGCCACTCGCGTCCCGTCCGCACCGGGCCGGTACGGACGACGGCGGGGCGGGTGGTCGCCCATCCCGCCCCGCCGTCGACACTGTCAGTAGTGGCCGTTGCTCTGGAAGTAGCCCCAGGCTCCGCAGGGCGTGTCGTACCGGCCCTTGATGTAGCCCAGCCCCCACTTGATCTGGGTGGCCGGGTTCGTCCGCCAGTCGTCGGCGACGCTACCCATCTTGCTGCCCGGCAGGGCCTGCGGGATGCCGTACGCACCGGACGAGGAGTTGCTGGCCTTGTGGTTCCAGCCGCTCTCCTTGGTCCAGAGCTTCTCCAGGCACGGGAACTCGGAGATGCCGAAACCCGCATCGATCATCATGGCGCAGCCGGTCTTGCGGTTGCCGCTGTACTCGGCGCAGGACGCCGGGATCGGCCCGTCGTACGGCTTGGGCTTCTCCGCCGCGGCACGCTCGGCTGCCGCACGCTCGGCCTTGCGGGACGCCGCGGCGGCCTTGGCCTTGCGGGCCCGCTCGGCGGCCTCCTTGGCGGCCTGCGCCGCCCGCAGCTTGGCCTCGTACTCGGCGGCCCGCTGCTTGGCGAACTTCACCCGGTGGGCGGCCTGCCGCTCGCGCTGGTAGGCGAGATCGGCGCGGTCGACCTCAAGGCCGACCTGCGCGGTCAGGCCCTGTTGCTGGGTTTCGCGGTCTTCGCCCAGGTAGAAGCCACCGGCGACGCCCACGGAGAGCAGTGCGACAGCAGCCGTACGGGCGCCCAACCGGCTCCACAGCCGACTCACGAAGTGGTCCCTTCGTCGGGGGCAAGGACGCGGCGCGGCGCGGCCACACCAGGGCCGTCAGACGTGCCGCGAGCGCCCCGACCGGTTGCCGGTCGCGCCGACGCACCGGCCCTCGCCGATGTCCGTCCATCTCGGGACGAACGATCATCAACGATTCCTCTGGTGCGTGGGCGCTCGTTGGACACCATCGCGCACAGTGAGGCCGATGGGAAACCAACCAAGCCCTTTGTGATCTGCGCCACACCGAAAATGCGGACGAAACCCTACATAAGCACCATCAGAGCGGGATGTCCTCCAGCAGATCCGTCACCATGGCGGCGATTGGCGACCGCTCCGAACGGCTGAGCGTGACATGGGCGAAGAGCGGATGGCCCTTGAGCGCTTCGATCACCGCGGTCACGCCGTCGTGCCGCCCGACCCGCAGATTGTCCCGCTGGGCCACGTCGTGGGTGAGCACCACCCGGGAGCCCTGCCCGATCCGGGACAGCACCGTCAACAGCACACCGCGCTCCAGCGACTGGGCCTCGTCCACGATCACGAAGGCGTCGTGCAGGCTGCGCCCACGGATGTGGGTCAACGGCAGCACCTCGAGGATGCCCCGCGAGGTCACCTCCTCCAGCACGTTCTCGTGCACCACCGCGCCGAGCGTGTCGAAGACCGCCTGGGCCCAGGGCGACATCTTCTCCGACTCCGACCCGGGCAGATAGCCCAGCTCCTGGCCGCCGACCGCGTACAAGGGGCGGAACACGATCACCTTCTTGTGCCGGCGGCGCTCCATCACCGCCTCCAGCCCCGCGCAGAGCGCCAACGCCGACTTGCCGGTGCCCGCCCGGCCACCTAGCGAGACGATCCCGATCGACTCGTCCAGCAGCAGGTCGAGGGCGATCCGCTGCTCAGCCGAGCGGCCGTGCAGCCCGAACGCCTCCCGATCACCCCGGACCAACCGGACCGACTTGTCCGGCAGGACCCGGCCGAGCGCCGAGCCGCGCCCCGAGTGCAGCACCAGGCCGGTGTGGCAGGGCAGTCCGGCCGCCTCGTCCACGTCGAGCGTGTCGCCGGCGTACAGGCGGCCGATCTGCTCCTCGCTCAGCTCCAGCTCGGACATGCCGGTCCAGGTCGGGTCGCTGGCCTGGCCGTGCCGGTACTCGTCGGCCCGCAGGCCCACCGAGGCGGCCTTGACCCGCAGCGGCATGTCCTTGCTGACCAGCGTGACCTCCCGCCCCTCGGCGGCGAGGTTGAGCGCGACGGACAGGATCCGGGCGTCGTTGCTCTCGGTGCGGAACCCGGGCGGCAGCACGCCGTCGTCGGTGTGGTTGAGCTCCACCCGCAACGTGCCGCCGTGGTCGTTGGCGGGCACCGGGTGGTCGAGTCGCCCGTGCGTGACGCGTAGCTCGTCGAGCATCCGCAGCGACTGCCGGGCGAACCAGCCCAGCTCCGGATGGTGCCGCTTGCCCTCCAACTCGGTGATGACCACGAGGGGCAGGACCACCTCGTGCTCGGCGAACCGGTGGAAGGCCGCCGGGTCGGACAGCAGCACGGAGGTGTCCAGGACGAAGGCCTGGCCGGCTGGTCGCGGCTCCTTGGGGTCGGCCGGCGCGGCGGCCGCCGCACGGCGGCCCCTGGTGGCGCGGCGGGTCGTGGCAGTCGCGGCCGGGGTCTGATCGGCACCGGCGGTCGAACGACGAGTCGTCACAGGCCTGCTCCGACGGATGGGCACCCGCCACCCGTGTTCCGCCTCCTCCGGTGCCCGGGGACACGGGGTCGGATGCGGAACCCCGTGTGCGAGGTCGCAGATCCGGGCGGACCGGCTGGCCCGGGAGAACCCCGTGCCATGCCTAGACGCTAGCGGCGGCGGACCGTCCCGGCTAGAGGTTGATCGTGGATCTCCGGAGACCGCCGTGTGAACACCGCACAGCCCGACGCGGCGGCGGCGGACCGGCGCCGACGGGGAGCGGCGGAGCCGGCCGGGATGCATGCCCCCTGCGCGCATCCCGGCCGGTGGGGCCACCGTCACCGGTCTGACGTGGCCCCGACGGTGCGTGTCCGCCGCGGACGACGCACCGCGCTCACGCCGGTCGGCGGAACCGCGCGCGGCGGCCCGCCGACCAGCCTCAGCCGGTCCGTCGCACGAGCGTGCCGGTCGGGTGCCGCCCGGTGATCGGGGCGGCCGGCGCCGTGAACGACGAGCCGGTATAGGTGGTGCCGGGGCGGGCGACGCTGCCCCCCGGGCGCACGACGCCCGCGGGTGAGACCGACAGGGCGGAGGCGATGGCCGCCTGGGCGTCGCGCCGCCGGCGGTTCCAGGCGCCCCGGTCGCCGTCGAAGTAGCCCTGCCGGTAGCCGAAGCGGTAGCCGATGCGGTAGCTGAGCTGGCCGTGCAGCCGGCCGGCCGCATAGCTGGTGGCGCCGAGCACCAGGACGAGGAAGACCGCGAGGAACGGGCTCATCGGGCGGCCCCTTGCCGGCCCGGACGCCGGGTCATCGCTCCTCCGGCTCGACCGCGGTGGGATCCGCGACGAGCAGACGGTCCAGGTCGTCGGTGCTGACCTCCTCGACGAGCTCGACGCTGATCCGGCAGCCGTCCAGCACGACCTCGGCGACCGAGGAGCGGCGGATCTCCCCGCCCGCGTCGTAGACCCGCACGCTCAGCTCAGGACAGCCGAGATGGGTACGCCAGGCGTTCCACTCGGTGCGGTCGCCGACGCTCAGCGACAGGTAGCGGCAGCCTCGGGCGAGGTAGAGGCGCCACGGTGCGGTCAGCCCCGCGGCCACCCCCTCGGCAATCAGCCCGAAGGCCTGGGCTCGGGTGGCGAGCTCGGTCACCACACCCCCCTCGCGCCGGGGGCGTGACGCATGTGAGCACCAGTCGTCTCATGCACGTGACACACCGTAGATTGTCCCATGAGCGTGACAGTATCAGCTTTTCGTCCGTTTACCGCCGCCCCTAAAGGCATCTATTCTGCCCGGGTGACACCCCTCAACAGTGGCACTGGATCGTTTACCGGAAATCCGAGGAAGCCGTCACGTCTGCGTGACGATGGCGTGCCCAGGCGCACGCCGACGGCCGACTGGCCGTACCGTCACGGGGTGACCGAGACGGCCAATGCGCGGAAGATCGCCTTCGCCACCTTCGTCCGACGCGCGCTCGACGAGGCCCGGGCGACACGGGCCTGGAGCGGCACCGAGGTGTCCCGGCGCACCGGCGTTTCCCGGCAGACCATCAACCGGTGGGTCCGGGGCGACTGGGCCAGCGACCCGGAGGCCGAACGGGTGGTCGCCTTCTGCGAGGGCCTGGGGCTGAACCCCGCCGCGGCCTTCGCCGCCCTCGGCTGGGACCGCACGGCCGCCGGCCCGCGCGCCGGCCAACCGGCCCCGCCGATGGACCCCGACGTCGAGGCGCTGCTGCGGCGTCTGGTCGACCCGAACGTGTCGGACGCGGAGAAGTTCCACATCCGCGAAACCATCCGATATCTCGCATACCGCCCAACGCTGCCGGTCGATGTCCGAAAAAGAGGCAATCAGGCCGGGTAGTTCCTCAGATGGCGAAAGAACGCCTGGTCAGGTTCATTCGTTTGCCTCCGGGGCCGGAACGGGCACGCTAGCGTCCCTATTCGTACTGCTTGGGCTCGTCATCGGCGGGGGGACGGGACAAGGCCGAACCAAGCCCTGCGGGACAGAAGGAGGGGTCTGTCCATGACCCTGAAGTGGTTGGCAGTCGTGGTGGCCACGGTGTCGATGACACTGTGGGCGACCGGCAACGCGGTGACCCTCGTGGTCAACGGCGGGCAGCTTCCGCTGCTCGTCAACCTTTTCGTGCTCACCAGCGCCGGCACCGCGGTCATCCTGGCCGTCGTGGCGGAGCTGCACGAGCGGCTGAACGACCGGATCAGCGCACTCACCGAGTTCCTGGTGGCACGGCTCAACGAGATCGAGAACCACACCGGAGATCGCAACACCGGGTTCGTGGAGGGCTATCTCCTGAGCCATGGCCAGGAGGCCGCGGTGGTGCCGTTCGGCCGTCGCGGACGAGGAGCCGCCGAACGCTGATCATGGGCCGCCGAGTGGGCCCACTCGGCCAGGAATGAGCCTGGATCGCCGGGGTACGCTGACGCGCGTGCCGCCGTTGAATCTGGGCAATCAGCAGCCGAGGACCCCGTTGAACGCCGACCAGGCCTGGCGGATCACCGCCGGCCGGGCCGCCGGGACCGTCCTCTTCTTCGACTTCGACGGCACACTCGCGCCCGTCGACGACGACCCCACCGCGGTACGCCCCGCGCCCAAGGCGCTGGCCGCGATCGAGGCGCTGGCGCCGGTGGTGCAGCGGGTCGCGATCGTCTCCGCCCGACCGGTGGAGTTCCTCCGGGACCAGCTCGGCGGACTCGCCGGCGTGGACCTCTACGGCCTCTACGGGCTGGAGCACAGCCACTCCGGCGGTGAGACGGTCACCGAGCCGGCCGCGCTGCCCTGGGTGCCGACCATGGCGGAGCTGGCCGACCTGGCCCGTGCGGAGCTGCCGCCCGGCACGCTGGTCGAGTACAAGCGGCTCTCCGTCGCGCTGCACTGGCGTACCGCGCCGCAGCTCGGCCCGACCATGCAGCAGTGGGGGCAGGCACAGGCCGACCGCCTGGGTCTACGGGTACAGGCCGGTCGGATGGTGCTGGAGCTCAAGCCGCCGGTCGACCGGGACAAGGGCATGGTCATCGGCGAGGCGATCCGGGAGGCCACCGGCGCCTGGTACTTCGGCGACGACGTTTCGGACATCAAGGCCTTCGCCGCGTTGCGCGCCCGAGCCGCCGCCGACCCGGACTTCTTCGGCGTCTGCGTGGCGGTGGCCAACTCGGAGACCGGCCAGGAGGTGGCGAACGCCGCCGACCTGACCATCGAGTCCCCGGCTGCCCTGGGCGACTTCCTCACCCGGGCACTGACCCACCTGCCCTGACCGGGGCCGGACGGCCTCGGTCGCCGGGCAGCGGCACGGCCGGGTCAGGCGCCGTAGCGACGCTGCCGGGTGGCGTACGAGCGCAGCGCCCGCAGGAAGTCGATGTGCCGGAAATCCGGCCAGTTGAGCTCGCAGAAGTAGAACTCCGAGTGCGCGGACTGCCAGAGCATGAAGCCGGACAGCCGCTGCTCGCCGCTGGTGCGGATGACCAGGTCGGGGTCGGGCTGGCCACGGGTGTAGAGGTGCTCGGCGATGTGCTCGACGTCCAGCACCTCGGCCAGTTCCTCGATGGTGCCGCCGGCGGCGGCGTGCTCCAGCAGCAGCGAGCGCACCGCGTCGGCGATCTCGCGCCGGCCGCCGTAGCCCACCGCGATGTTGACCTCGGCGCCGCCGCTGCGGTCCCGGGTGCGCTCCTCGGCGCCCTTGAGCGCCGCCGCGGTCTGCGCCGGAAGCAGGTCGAGCGCGCCGACGATGCGCAGCCGCCAGGGGTTGCCCTCCTCGGCCAGCTCCACCACCAGATCTTCGATGATCTTGAGCAGTGGGTCCAGCTCGCTGGCCGGCCGGCGCAGGTTGTCGGTCGCCAGCAGGTAGAGGGTGACGTGCCCGATGCCGGCCTGGTCGCACCAACCGAGGACATGTTTGATCTTCGCGGCTCCGACCCGGTGCCCGTCGTTCGGGTCGACGAAGCCCATCTCCCTCGCCCACCGGCGGTTGCCGTCGCACATCACTCCGACGTGCCGGGGCACCGGCTTACCCGCGAGCTTCGCCGTGAGCCGGCGCTCGTACACGGAGTAGATAAGGTTCCGCAGCGTCATCACCTAGCAGCGTAGCGACCCTGCGGGCGGATCACCGCCTCGGAGCCCCATCCCCGCCGGGGAGCCCGATGCCGATCATGGCCAGCGTACGGACGGTGAGCCGCCCGTCGCCCAGCCCCAACTCGACCACGTCGTCGAACACCCGGTCGTCCCGGCGGGCCGCCCGGACCGCCGCGTCCACCACCCGACGGCGGCGCGCCAACCAGGCCGCAACCGAACTGTGCCGCAGGTGGGTGCCGAGGCGACGACGGAGGCCGTCGGCGTAGCGGCGGGCGGCGGCCTCGGGTGCGCGGGCCGCCGCCGCACCGGCCAGCGCACCGGAGAGCAGCGCGTAGAAGATGCCCTCCCCGGTGAACGGATTGATCAGCGACAGCGCATCCCCGGCGAGCAGGGTGCGGCCCTGCCCCGGCGCCGGCCGGTGGGTGGACAGCGGCAGATGGTGGGCACGCAGCGCGGTCACCGTCGCGGGGTCGGTGCCGGGCAGCAGCGCGGCCAGCCGGTCCAGCAGGTACGCCCGGCTCAGCGGCTCACCGCGAAGCACCTCCCCGTACCCGACGTTCGCCCGCCCGTCGCCGATCGGGAACGACCAGGCGTACGCCGGCCAGCGCTCCTGCGAGGTGACGATGAGCTGCTCGGACGGGCCGGGCAGCGCCGGCGCGTACCCCCGGATGGCCAACGCCAGGTGCCGGTCGGGGTTCGCCGGATGGCCGAGCGCCCGGCGCACCACCGACCCCGCGCCGTCCGCGCCCACCACCACCCGACCGGACACCTCCCCGTCGAGCACCACCCGGTCGGCGCGCGGCTCCACCCGTCGGACGGTGTGCCGGCGCAGCTGCGCGCCGGCGGCCACCGCGGCCGCCACCAGCCGCGCGTCGAACACCTGCCGGGGCACCGTGTACGCCGGGCGGGGCAACGCCCGCGCCACGGCGCCACCGCCGGGGGCGATCATGCGCAGCGCGGGCAGCGGCGCGTAGCCCGCAACCGCCTCGGTCACCCCCAGTTCGGCGAGCACGTCCACCGAGTGCGCGGCGATCCCGTCACCACACGCCTTGTCCCGGGGAAAGTCGGCCCGGTCCAGCAGCAGCACACTGGCGCCGGCCCGGCGGGCCGTCAGCGCGGCGGCCGCTCCGGCCGGCCCCGCTCCCACCACCACCACGTCGAATTCGTCGCCCACCGCGGGCCTCCCTCCGGCCGGTGCGGCGCGGCCGGTCCGGCCCCGCCGACGATCCGCCTGCGCCGCCGGTCGCTGTGACCGGCGCCACCCGCCATCCTGCCTCCTGACCGCCCGGGTCGGCCGACACCCAGGCGCCCGATCCGGCCGAAAGGCTCCGGCACGCCGACCTCTCATGCCGTCCAGGTGCGTGCCGCAGCCACCTTCGCGACTGGTCCGCGGTCGGAGGCCGACGTTGCCGGCCGCAGCCCCCGCCGCCGGCCCGTGCGCCGGAGCGTCAGACCCCCCGACCTCGCGGCGGTCGGAGACCAACGCTGCCGGCCGCTGCCACGCCGCCGGCCCGTGCGCCGGAGCGTCAGACCCCCCGACCTCGCGACGGTCGGAGACCAACGCTCCCGGCCGCTGCCACGCCGCCGGCCCGTGCGCCGGAGCGTCAGACCTGCCCGACCCTCGCAGGCGAGAGAGCGCGATACCTCAGAGTCATATTTATGACCCTGAGGTATCGCGCTCATCGGACCGGCCGCCACCGGTCGGATGCTCGCCGGACGACCGACCAGTCGGTGCGGTGACCGGGCCGGGGGCCGCACGGGTCAGGCCGGGGTGGCGGCGCCTTCGGCGCGGGCCGCGCGCCGCAGCCCGTACATCGTCAGGGCGGCGGCGGCGAGCAGCGGGCCGCCGTCGCGGACCAGGCCGTCCACGCCCAGCAGCCACCAGCACAGCGGCAGGTCCACGGCGAGTACGGCCACCGTGACGACGACCAGCAGGCCGCGCGCCCAGTGCTTGCCGCGCATCAGGAACGCGGTGCAGAACAGCACCGCGTAGCTGGCCGTGATCCCGGCGCCGATCCAGAGCAGCACGGCCGGCACCGCGGTCAGGCGACCGTCCAGGATGGATCCGCCGGCCACCAGCGCCGGCACCAGCATCAGCGGGCTGTAGGTGAACGCCGCCACCCGGCTGGTCAACAGCCAGCCACTGGCCTCCGGCCGACGCGGCGGCATCTCCCGCCAGGAGATGCCGCCCCGGTCGATCACCAGCCGCGGCCGGTGCCGGACCAGGTGCCCGGCCAGCGCCGGCGAGCGGTGGAGCAGCCAGACCACCGCCGCGCAGAGCGCGGTGAGCGCGGCGAAGCCGAGCAACCCGGGCAGGGGCGGCACTCCCTGCCGGGGCACGATCAGCCGCCCGACCGCGAAGATCGTGGTGACCGCGAGGATCAGCCCGAACGGGCGAGCGACCCTGCGCCCCCGCCGGACGTGCCCGATCAGCAGCAGGAAGCCGAACGAGCGCAGCATCGCCCAGCCGGTCCGCACCGCCAACCCGAAGCCCTGCTCCGGGGCGTACCACCAGTTGAGCAGCTCGACCACGACGGTGGCCGCCGCGGTGGTCGCGAGCAGGACGGTGAGCACCCGGACGGCGGACGGCCGCCGGACCTCGGTCTCGGCGGCCGTCCTCATGGGATCCGATGTTGCCCGGCGGGGGCGGTGTTCACACCTACCGTTGCGGCTGCTCGGCGTCCAGGCGGGCCCGCAGCGCGTCCAGTTCGGCCCAGAGCACGCCGGGCAGCTTGTCACCGAACTTCTCGAACCACTCGGTGACCATCGGCAGCTCGTTGCGCCACTCGTCCGGGTCGACCTTGAGCGCGATCCGGACGTCCTCCGGGGTCATGTCCAGACCCTCGACGTCCAGCGCGTCCGGCGCCGGAACCATGCCGATCGGAGTCTCCACCGCCTCGGCCCGGCCCTCGATCCGCTCGACGACCCACTTCAGCACGCGCGAGTTCTCGCCGAAGCCCGGCCAGAGGAAGGAGCCCTCCGGGTCCTTACGGAACCAGTTGACGTAGTAGATCTTGGGCAGCTTGGCCGCGTCGCCGTCGGTGCCCTTGCCCATCTCGATCCAGTGCCGGAAGTAGTCACCGGCGTTGTAGCCGATGAACGGCAGCATCGCCATCGGGTCCCGACGCACCACGCCGACCGCGCCGGACGCGGCGGCGGTGGTCTCCGAGGAGAGCGTCGCCCCCATGTAGACGCCGTGCACCCAGTCCCGCGCCTCGGTCACCAGCGGGATGGTGTCCTTGCGCCGGCCACCGAAGAGGATCGCGTCGATCGGCACGCCGTTGGGGTCGTAGTAGTCCTCGGCCAGGATCGGGCACTGGGTGATCGGGGTGCAGAACCGGCTGTTCGCATGCGAGGAGAGGGCGTCGCTCTCCGGCGTCCAGTCGTTGCCCTTCCAGTCGATCAGGTGCGCCGGGGGCTCGCCCATGCCCTCCCACCAGATGTCCCCGTCGTCGGTGAGGCCCACGTTGGTGAAGATGGAGTTGCCCCGGTCCAGCGTGCGCATCGCGTTGGCGTTGGTCTTCCAGTCGGTGCCCGGCGCGACGCCGAAGAGGCCGTACTCCGGGTTGACCGCGTAGAGGCGACCGTCCTGGCCGAACCGCATCCAGGCGATGTCGTCGCCGATGGTCTCGACCTTCCAACCCGGGATGGTCGGCTCCACCATGGCCAGGTTGGTCTTGCCGCAGGCGGAGGGGAACGCGCCGGCGATGTGGTAGACCTTGCCCTCCGGCGAGGTGATCTTGAGGATCAGCATGTGCTCGGCGAGCCAGCCCTCGTCGCGCCCCATCACGCTGGCGATCCGCAGCGAGTAGCACTTCTTGCCGAGCAGCGAGTTACCGCCGTACCCGGAGCCGAACGACCAGATCTCCCGGCTCTCCGGGAAGTGCGAGATGTACTTCGTCTCGTTGCACGGCCACGCGACGTCCTGCTGGCCCGGCGCGAGCGGAGCGCCGATCGAGTGCAGCGCGTGCACGAAGTCCGCGTCGTCGCCCATCGCCTCGAGGATCCGGGCGCCCATCCGGGTCATGATGCGCATCGAGGCGACCACGTACGGGCTGTCCGTGATCTCGACACCGAACATCGGGCTCTCGGCCTCGACCGGGCCCATGACGAACGGGATGACGTACATGGTGCGACCGCGCATCGAGCCGCGGTAAAGCTCGGTCATCGTCCGCTTCATCTCGGCCGGCGCCATCCAGTTGTTGGTGGGGCCGGCGTCCGCCTCGTCGACGGAGCAGATGAAGGTGCGCTCCTCGACCCGGGCGACATCCGTGGGGTCGGTGCGCGCGTAGAACGAGTTGGGCTTCTTCTCCGGGTTCAGCCGGATCAGGGTGCCGGCCTCGACCAGCTCATCCGTGAGGCGGCGCCACTCCTCGTCGGACCCGTCCACCCAAACGACCCGGTCGGGGGTGGTCAGTTCCGCGACCTCACGGACCCAGGCGAGCAGTTTCGGATTGGACGTCGGGGCCTGATCGATACCCCGCACAACAGCCGGAGCAACCATGACACATCTCCTTGTGGTCGACGCTGACCGATCTATGGGATGCACGAGTCTCAGCGGCGCGATGCGTCGCCTTCGTGGAAACCTGGGATTGGCCTCAGCGTAAACCGGGCAGCCTTCCGAGTCAGTGGGACTGGTTGTGAAGAACTGCACAAGGTACGGCTACGCTGCGGCATTCAGAGCTATTACCCGCTTTCCCGCGCAGTTTCACGCAAATTTTGTTGTGCACCCCGGCCGACGTGAGTTGCGGTCGGGCGGCGAACCGGCCCCGCCGACCGGTGCGTGGATTCCCGTTCCGGGGCGCGTCAGTCCTCCGATTGGTTACGCTGCGTCCAACAGCGACGCACCCCGCGCACAACCGGCACGAGCGACCACGCCTGCTCGCCGTTGCTACCCCGCTGACTGGTCACCAGCCGGTAGGCTCGGCCCGTGGCCGCCACGATGACCGGGGAGCAACCGGGTCCCCGGCAGACCCGGCCGGGTCTGATCCGGGCACTGCTCGACCGTTTCGGTCACCTCGTCCGCGAGTTGAGCAAGTTCGCCACGGTCGGCAGCATCGCCTTCCTCGTCGACTTCGCCCTGTTCAACTACCTGACGACCGCTCGTGGCGTCGAACAGGTGACGGCGAAGACCATATCCACCATCATCGCGGCCACCCTCGCCTTCGTCGGCAACCGGTTCTGGACCTGGCGCCACCGCCAGCGCAACAACCCGGCCCGGGAGTACGCGCTCTTCTTCTTCTTCAACGCCGTCGGCCTCGGCATCGCGGTGGCCTGCCTCGCAATCAGCCGGTACGGGCTCGGCAGCATCTGGCCGGAGGTGTTCCAGACGCCGCTGGCCGACAACATCGCCAGCTTCATCGTCGGCACGGGCCTCGGCACGCTCTTCCGATTCTGGTCCTACCGGCGGTTCGTCTTCGTCGAAGCGGGAACCCGGACCGTTCCGCAGGTGAAGCACGACCGAGACCACGGGGCGTGACCTGCCGCCCACCTCGTCCGGCCGGTGATCGCCGGCTTCACCGACTGCCCTAAGGTGTTTCGCATGCGTCTTGTCCGTCTGCTGCCTGAGCGCTGGCAGAAGTTCATCCGCGAGGCGCTCAAATTCGGCATCGTCGGCGGCATCAACACCGTCATCAATTACGCGGTGTTCAATGTCCTTGCACTCACCGTCTTTGCCGATGGTCAGTTGAAGGCCACCGTGATCGCGACCATCGTTGCCACGATCACGTCGTATCTTATGAATCGTCACTGGACGTACCGGGATCGCCCGAAATCGGCGCTCCGGCGGGAGTACGTCCTGTTCTTCCTCTTCAACGCGACCGGCCTGCTCATTGAGCTGGGCGTCCTGGCCGCCGCCAAGTACGGTCTCGGCGTGCACGGGCTGCTCGCGCTGAACGTGGCGAAGACCGGTGGCGTGCTGCTGGCCACCCTGTTCCGGTTCTGGTCGTACCGGACCTTCGTCTTCCAGCCCGTCGTCCCGGCCGAGGCCGAGGCGAAGGCCGAGCCGACCTGGCACAGCATCCCGCGCGACGAGTGGGACACGATGGCCGAGATGGACCCGGTCGCCGAGCTGGCCGAATCCGTCTCCGAGCTGGAGGAGTCGGAAACCGGCGACCGCCCGGCGTCCACACCCGGCCCGATCGGCGCTCCCACCCAGGGCAGGCCCACGCCGTTGAGCGCCGGTTTCTCCGCAGACCTGGACGCGGAACTCGCCGCGGAGCTGCACGCCGGCACCCGCCGCGCGCCCCGCCGGTGACACCACCCGCAGCCCGTTCCGGCACCGGGACACGCGCCGAGCTGTTCTTCGAGGACCTCGTCCCGGGGCTCACCGTCGACCTCGGCGTGGTCACGGTCGACGGCGACGAGATGGTCGCCTTCGCCCGCCGCTTCGACCCGCAGTGGTACCACGTCGACCCGGAGCTGGCCGAAGCGAGCCGGCACGGCGGTCTCATCGCCAGCGGCTTCTACACGGTCAGCCTGTTCATGCGGGCGTACGTCGACCACCTGCTGTCCCGCGCGGCGGCCGACGCCTCCCCCGGCCTGGAGGAGCTGCGCTGGCTCGCCCCGGTGCGCGCCGGTGACCGGCTCGCCGTCCGGGTCGACGTGATGGGCGCCCGACCGTCCACCGCCCGCCCGGGCCTCGGCACCGTCAGCCTCACCGGCACCATGCTCCGCCTCGGCGCGGACGACCGGCCCGAACAGGAGGTGCTGCGGACCCGCTTCCGCGGCTGGTTCGCGCTGCGCCCGGCCGAACCCCGGCCCGGGTCCGAACCGTCCGACACGGAGCCGTCCGGGACCGCACCGCCCGCCTGACCCGCCCCGGCGCGGTGGCCGGGGCGGTCGCCGGGGCGGTCGCGGGAGTCCGGATCAGGTCGTGGTGTCCCGCAGCGGCTTGCCCTCGCGCATGTCGGCGAGGATGTCACGCATCTCCCCGTCGCCCAGCGAGTGCTTGTCGTGCTGAGCCTCGACCAGCTCGTACAGGGTGGTCTGCACCTGGCCGACCCCCGGGACGTCGGCGAGCACCGACTGGCCGCGTTCTCCGGCGGACTCGATGGTCAGCGTGCCGCAGCCCAGCAGCCGCTCGATGAAACGCTGGTTCATGGAGTGGTCGTTGATCCGGGTGAGCGGAAGGTCCCGCCGGTCCCGCGAGAAGACACCCTGCTGGAGCAGCACCCGCTCGTTGGTGAACAGGTAGTGCGTGGTGCGCCAGACCAGGAACGGCCACAGCCCGAGCCAGAGCACGGCGACCAGGGCGACCACTCCGATCACGGCCAGCGCGATGGAGCCACCGCCGCCCGCCGGGAGCAGGAGCACGCCGGCGACCACCGCCGCGACGGCCAGCACCAGCACCGCGATCGGCCGGATCAACGCCTTCCAGTGCGGGTGCAGGTGCAGCACGACGTGCTCGTCCTCGGTGAGCACGTCTTCGGGGAACGCCACGGGAACCTCCATCGCCATTTTTCCGACGCGCAGACCGTAACCGGTCCAACAGCCCCGGCGGATCAGCCGCGCGGAGTGGGTTGTGTCAGCCGGGGACCGTTTCTTTCACCGGAGGTGAAGGACGTCGCCAGCGGCCAGGACACGGTCGCCGGTGGGGGTGGTGACCAGGAGCTGACCGTCCGGGTCCACGCCGGTGGCGGTGCCGGTCAGGTCGTCGCCGCCGGGCAGCAGGACCCGCACCTCACGGCCGACGGTGGAACAGGCCGCCAGGTAGGCGTCGCGGAGGCCGCTGGCCACCGCGTCCCCGCCCGCGGAGCGCCAGCGGTCGTACCAGTCGGCGAGGGCGCGCAGCAACGCCCGCAGCAGCGGATCCCGGTCGGTGGCCGCCGCGCCGGCCAGTTGCAGCGAGGTCGCCGGCAGCCCGGTCGGGTTCACCGGCAGCTCGTCGGCGCGCAGCGTCACGTTGAGCCCGATACCGAGCACGATCGCCGGCGGCTGGTCCGGCGAGCGCCCGGGCACCCCCTCGGCCAGCACGCCGGCGCACTTCGCGTCGCCGATCAACAGGTCGTTGGGCCACTTCAGGGTGGCCTCCAGCTCCGCCAGCCGGGCCACCGCCTCGACCAGCGCGACGCCGGCCAGCAGCGGCAGCCAGCCGTACCCGGTGGGCGGCGCCGCCGGCCAACCGCGGTCCGGCACGGCCTCGCCGGGCCGCAGCAGCACGCTGGTGGTGATCCCGGCCCGTGCCGGCGACTGCCAGACGCGACCGCGCCGGCCGCGACCGGCGGTCTGCCGCTCGGCGACCACGACCAGACCCTCCGGCTCACCGGCCCGGGCCGCCTCGGCAACGTCGGCGTTGGTGGAGCCGGTCTCTGCCCGCAGCTCCAGCCGGGACCACGGGCCGTGCGGCGCGACCAACGCGCGCCCCAGCCGGGCCGCCGAGAGCGGCGGGCGGTCCAGATCGGTGTACGGGGAACCCGGCATCCCGTCAGCCTACGGCGGTGGTCGCAGGAGCACTGAGGCGTACTGCACAGCGGCGCCGGCCTGAACCATCGTTATATTCCCTGGGTGACTACCGAGACCGGGACCAACATCCACAGCACTGCGGGCAAGCTGGCGGACCTGGAGCGCCGGGTCGACGAGGCGGTGCACGCCGGATCGGCGCGCGCGGTCGAGAAGCAGCACGCCCGGGGCAAGAAGACCGCCCGCGAGCGAATCGAGATGCTGCTCGACGAGGGCTCCTTCGTCGAGCTCGACGAGCTGGCCCGGCACCGGTCCACAGCCTTCGGGCTGGAGAAGAACCGGCCGTACGGCGACGGTGTGGTCACCGGCTACGGCACGGTGGACGGCCGGCAGGTCTGCGTCTTCGCCCAGGACTTCACGGTGTTCGGTGGCTCCCTCGGCGAGGTCTTCGGCGAGAAGATCGTCAAGGTGATGGACCTGGCCATGAAGATCGGCTGCCCGGTGGTCGGCATCAACGACTCCGGCGGGGCGCGTATCCAGGAGGGTGTGGTCTCGCTCGGCCTCTACGGCGAGATCTTCTTCCGCAACGTGCGGGCCTCCGGCGTCATCCCGCAGATCTCGCTGGTCATGGGCCCCTGCGCCGGCGGCGCGGTCTACTCCCCGGCGGTCACCGACTTCACCGTGATGGTCGACCAGACCTCGCACATGTTCATCACCGGCCCGGACGTGATCAAGACGGTGACCGGCGAGGACGTCGGCATGGAGGAGCTGGGCGGGGCGCGTACGCACAACTCGCGCAGCGGCAACGCGCACTACCTCGCCACCGACGAGGAGGACGCGGTCGACTACGTCAGGGCGCTGCTGTCGTACCTGCCGTCGAACAACCTCGACGAGCCGGTGGTCCTCGACGCTCCCGCCGAGCTGGCGATCAGCGACGAGGACCGCGAACTGGACACGCTGATCCCGGACTCGGCCAACCAGCCGTACGACATCCACCGGGTGATCGAGCACGTCCTCGACGACGGGGAGTTCCTGGAGGTCCAGCCGCTCTACGCGCAGAACATCGTGGTCGGCTACGGCCGCGTCGAGGGGCGCCCGGTCGGCGTGGTGGCCAACCAGCCGATGCACTTCGCCGGCACCCTGGACATCGCCGCCTCCGAGAAGGCCGCCCGGTTTGTCCGCACCTGCGACGCGTTCAACATTCCGGTGCTGACCTTCGTGGACGTGCCCGGCTTCCTCCCCGGCACGGGCCAGGAGTGGGACGGCATCATCCGCCGGGGCGCCAAGCTCATCTACGCGTACGCCGAGGCGACCGTCCCCAAGGTCACCGTGATCACCCGCAAGGCGTACGGCGGGGCGTACGACGTGATGGGTTCCAAGCATCTCGGCGCGGACCTGAACTTCGCCTGGCCGACCGCGCAGATCGCGGTGATGGGCGCGCAGGGCGCGGTGAACATCCTCTACCGCTCGGAGCTGGCCGGCGCCGAGGACCCGGCGGCGGTTCGCGCCGAGAAGATCGCCGAGTACGAGGACACCCTGGCCAACCCGTACGTGGCCGCCGAGCGCGGATACATCGACTCGGTCATCCCGCCGCACGAGACCCGGACCCAGATCGTCCGCGCGCTACGCGTCCTGCGGACGAAGCGCGAGACCCTTCCGCCGAAGAAGCACGGCAACATCCCGCTCTGACGCGGTCGTGGTCCCCTGATCCGCCAACCCGTTCCGGTCAGCAGGACGGGTTGGCGGCGAGGCACATCCGGCGCGCCGCCACCACGGCCAGGCGGCGCAGCTCCGGCTCGGGGCCGTCCTCTCCCAGAGTGAGCACGGTGATCAGGTCACCCACCCGCACCACCGCCGTGCTGGTCGGCGGGGACGCGCCACCGATGGCGCTGCCGGTCTTCTGGTCACGGGGCTGCGACACGGTGTGGCGCAGCATGGCGGACCCGTCGCCGGCGAAGTCCCGCTGGACCACCGCCCACTGGTCTGTCACCACCCCGGTTCCCTTGCGTCCCGCGACCTCGTACGCCCCGGACCGGTGCCACTCGGCGCAGGGAGCCACCAGCCTGTCGAGGTCGCCGAAGAACGACCCGGCCACCTCCGGCGTCACCCGGTACAGATCCTGACTGAGCAGAAAGTCGTCGGGTCCGGCGTCGGCGGCCGCCGCGGGCTTCCGGAGCATGGTCAGCCCCCGTGACCAGCGGGACGTCTGCCAGGCAGGGGCCAACCCCTGCTCCTTGCGGCAGTAACCCAGCATGTCCTCGACGACGACCATCTCCCCCAACCCCGACTGGCTGAGCCGCACCTGCGCCGGCTGAGCCAGGTCGGACGCTTGCAGCAGCGAGTCGACGGCGATCTCGCCCCGGACCGGTGCGGTCGGGCTCGCCGAGGCGGCCACCGGGGGTGGCGTCGGTCCACGACCGTTGCCGACCACGGCGACGGCCGACGCCCCCGTGATCACCAGCACGGCCGTCGCCGCGAGTGCCCCGGTCCGCCGACTGCGCCGCCGGGCCCGGGCCCGGATCTCCTGCGGCTCGGGCCATCGCACGTCTCCCAGGTCCCGGTGGATCCGTTCGACGAATGCCAGGTCGTCACGCATCGGTAGCCTCCTCCAGATCAGAGACGGCGAGCAGCCCGGCGAGCGCGGCACGCCCCCGGGAGAGTCGGGCCTTGACCGTGCCCACCGGGGCCTCGGTCTCCCGTGCCACCTCGGCGACCGGCATGCCCATCAGGTAGTACAGGGCGATGGCCGTGCGCTGCTCCTCGGGCAGCCGGCGCAGCGCGGCGACCACTTCGACGGTGTCGGTGCCCGGGCCGGGGACCGTCTCGGTGGCCCCGTGCCGCAGGTACGCGCGGGCACGACTGCGCAGGCTGCGCCACCGGCTGACCGCGATCCGGCTGGCCACGACCCGCACCCACGCCTCCGGGTCGTCGTACCGGCTGACCGTCGACCAGCGCTGCCACGCCCGGATGTACGCCTCCTGCACGGCGTCCTGCGCCTCGATCCGATCACCAGTGAGCGCGTAGACGAAACCGAGCAGCCGTTGCCGGCTCCCGCGGTAGAACTCGTCGAACCCGTCGACGTCCGGCACCCGCTACCTCCCCGTGTCGGTCGCAGGGAACACGCGCCGGGCAGGGCGGTCGGTTGCCCCGCTCAGGCGATCATCTTCTCCAGCTCGGCGAGCGGGAAGGCGCCCGCCCCGATCCGTTCGCGGACCGCCCGGCGTACCGCGCGCTGCACGGCCACGTTGGCCGGCGTCGGTACGCCGTGCAGCCGGCCCAACAGCGCGATCTCACCGTTGAGGTGGTCGACCTCGGTCGAGCCGGTGCCCCGGGCCAGGCTCTGCCAGGTGGAGCCGCCGGAGCGGTCCGCACCCGCGACCGGGCGCTGCTGAACCCGGTCGCCGCGTTCGGCCCGCTCCTCGTCCGGCGAGGTGTGCCCGATGCGGGCGGCGGTGAGCGCGGCGACGCCCTCGGCGCGTACCCGCTCGGCCAGCGCGTCCGGGATGTCCCGACCGAGCAGCGCCTGGAGTCCGTTGCCGAGGTTGGCGAGCAGCTTGCCGTACTTCCAGCGCATCACGTCCTGCCGGACCGGTGCGACGAAGCCGGCGGCGGTCAGGTCGGCGGCGATCGCCCGGTCGGTGTCGTCGACGTCCGCCGGGTACCGCCCGACGTGCAGCATTCCCGGGTGCGGGTAGCCGTTGGCCACCACCACGCCCGGGTCGAGGTGGGTGGCCGGCAGCCAGACGCACACCGGATGCACGTCGGCGAAGAGCCGCAGCGCGGCCCGCTCGTTGGCCACCCCGTTCTGCGCGGTGACCAGCGGCAGCCGCTCGCCGGCCGTACCACCCCCGGCCACCGGCACGTCCACCCAGGCGGCCAGCGCACCCGAGGTGTCCTGCGACTTCACGGTGAGGATCAGCACCGTGTCGGCCGGCAGCGGGCGGTCACCGGGGCCGTCCACGGCGGCGAGCCGGGCGGTGACCTCGCCGTCGGGCTGGCGCAGGGTCAGACCCCGCTCGCGGATCGCGTCCAGGTGCGCGCCCCGGGCCACCAGGGTCACGTCCCGGCCGGCCTCCGCCAGCCGTACACCGATGGTCCCGCCAACCGCGCCCGCCCCGATGATCACGTATCGCATGGCACTCATTCTGCTCCCAGGCTGGTGAGGAACGGGCCTGCCAGGAGCAGGGCGCCCGCGACCAGAGCGGCCAGGTTGACCAGGGCGAAGAGGAGCACCCAGAAGAACGCCGGGAACGGGGTCAGCCCGGCGAGCTGGTCGGCGTCGGAGGCCGGCATCCGGCCGCGTGAGCGCAGCTGTTGCAGCTCGACCACCGGCCGCACTCCGCCGAGCAGCAGGAACCACACCCCGGTGTACGCGAACGCGGCCTGCACCTGCGGGGTGGCGTACCAGGAGACGGCGAGCACCACGGCGCCGGTGACCAGCAGCGACACCACGCCGAAAGCGTTGCGGATCATGATCAGCATGGCCAGGAGCAGCGCCACCGCGACCCAGAGCAGCAGGGTGATCCGGTTGCCGCCGAGCAGCCAGGCGCCGGCCAACCCGACCAGCGGCGGGGCGACGTAGCCGGAGAGCAGGGTGAGGATCATGCCCGGCCCACTGGGCCGGCCGGCCGAGAGGGTCAGGCCGGAGGTGTCCGAGTGCAACCGGATCCCGCGCAGCTTGCGGCCGGTGAGCAGGGCGACCAGGGCGTGCCCGCCCTCGTGCGCGATGGTGATGGCGTTACGGGCGATCCGCCACGGCAGCCGGGTGCTGACCACCACCAGCGCGACGGCCGCGGTCAGCAGCACCAGCAGCGGGGGCGGGTCCGGCTGCGCGCCGAACAGCGTGTCCCACAGGTCGCCCAGCCCGTCGATCGACATCATGGGGCGCGAGCCTACCGGCGGCGTTCAGTGTCGGTCCCGGGCCACCGGCTCGTATCGTGTGAGACTGATCGGGTGGCGAGCGGAGCGGGAGGTGGCCGCCGGTGAGTGCGGAACCGCTGGGACACCACGTCGGGCTCTGGACCGAGGCCGACTACCTCGCCCTGAGCGAGACCCCGGACCGGATCGAGCTGCTCGACGGGAGCCTGATCGTGAGCCCTGCCCCGAGCAAGCGACATCAGTTGGTGTCGTGGAACCTCGTCGACAGCCTGCGCCCAGCGGCGCGGCCGCACAGTCTCCTCGTCTTCGAGGCGGTCAACGTACGGCTCGGGGTCGACCGGATCGTCATCCCCGACGTGGTCGTGGCGGACACCGACGACGAGGGCACGGTCGTGGAGGCGCCCGAGGTCCTCTTGGTCTGCGAGGTCGTCTCACCGGGTAATGCCGCCGCCGACCGGCTGGTCAAGATGCAGCTCTACGCCATCGCGCGGATCCCCTGGTATCTGCTGGTCGAGCAGGACGGCGACGGTCACTCGCTGCGGCTGTACCGGTTGGACGGCGAGCACTACGTCGAGGACCAGGTGGCCAAGCCCGGCGAGGTGCTGACCATCGTGGAGCCGTTCCGCTGGCAGCTCGACCCCGCCGCCCTACGCTGAGCCATCCCATCGCGACGTTCAGCACCCACAGACCCCCGTCGATGAAAGTTTCTTCAGCAACTCTTGCGATCTAGGGCACTTACCTCCAAAGATGGGCGTCAATAGACCGACGTCCTTGGAGGCAGCCATGGCCCGTACCAGATCACCGCTGCGCCGCGTGCTCGCGGCCAGCCTCACCCTCCTCGCCACCGCGGCGGCGACCCTGGTCGCGACCGCCGGTCCGGCGGCCGCCGCCACCACGCCCGGTGTGGACGTGTCCCGCTACCAGGGCACCATCAACTGGACCAGCGTGCGCAACGCCGGCATCCAGTTCGCCTTCATCAAGGCCACCGAGGGCACCAGCTACAAGGACCCGAACTTCAACGCGAACTACGTCAACGCGTACAACGCCGGGGTGATCCGCGGGGCGTACCACTTCGCCCGGCCGAACATCTCCGCCGGCTCGACCCAGGCCAACTACCTGGCCTCCAACGGCGGCGCCTGGTCGGCGGACAGCCGGACCCTCCCCGCCGCGCTCGACCTGGAGGCCAACCCGTACGCCGGCGGCTACTGCTACGGCCTCAGCACCACCGGGATGCGCAACTGGGTCCAGGACTTCCTGAACACCTACCGCTCCCGCACCGGCCGCTACGCGGTCATCTACACCACGACCAGCTTCTGGAACCAGTGCACCGGCAGCTGGACCGGCCCGTGGGCGAACCACCCGCTCTGGCTGGCCCGCTGGGCGAGCACGCCCGGTGCCCTGCCGGCCGGCGCGCCGGTGTGGAGCTTCTGGCAGTACACCAGCACCGGTGCCGTCTCCGGGATCAGCGGCAACGTGGACCGCAACTACTGGAACGGCGACCGGTCGCGGCTGATCGCACTGGCCAACAACACGCCCTGACCGGGCCGTTCCGCCTGATCCGCCTGGGGAGGCTGGTTGGCGGCAGCGGGATCGGCTGTCACCTCACGGTCGACAATCGGTCCGGCTGCCGCCACGTCACCGGTACGGGTCAGGCCCGCCGTCGGCTCATCGCCGGCACCACGACCGGAGCGTCCTCACGGACCAGATCACTCCGCCGGGTCAGCCGCCAGGCAGCAACCCCGCAGACGGCAATGGCCACGACGCTGAGCAGCGCGATGAGCGCCCAGACTCCCACGCTGACCAGCAGCAGGACCGCATCGCCGAGCGCGACGAGCATCCACAGTGCCAGCCGGGGCCGGGCGTCCCTCCGTCGGTAACCCATGTCGTACCTCCTTCCGTCGTCGAAGGTCAGATACCCCGGACGACGGAAGGTCATGCGAATCAGTTTCGTACCGGTGCGAATCCCGTGGATCAGTTCACCCGGTCGGGCTTGAATCCCTTGACGATCTGGTCGAAGTTGGCGAGGTTGGCCTGCCAGTCCTTCTCCGCCACCTCCCAGCGGATGGCGTAGCCCCGGTTGCTGGCGGTCGCGAAGCCCCGGTTGCGCACGTGGATGCGGGTGTTGTCCCGAGTCTCCAACCACTCCCAGTCGGCGCAGGTCCGGTACCAGTTGCAGCTCCTGATGGCGCCCACCAACTGGTAGTTGTTGACCAGATTCTTGCGGTCGCTCTCGATGCTCTTCCAGTCGGCCACAGCGTCCTTCTTCGGGCTGGGGGTCCACTGGACCAACATCTCGCCCACTCCGTTGTTCTGCCGGAAGATGGCCGTGTCCGAGTTGGTCTGCCCGCCGCTCCAGCCCGGCGGGAGCGGGATGGAGAAGGTCGACCCCTCGTACAGCTTCCAGCCCGGCGGCAACGCGTTCGGGTCGACCGAGGGAGTTGCCGACGTCGTGGGACTCGGAGCGCTGCTGGTGGGCGGGGGCACCGCCGGAGCCGTGGTCTGCGCCGGCGCCCCAGCAGCCCCGGTCGGCTTGGCCTGCGGGGTGTCCCCATCCTTGCCACCGCCGAGCTTCGGCACGATCACCACGAGGCCGATCAGCAGCAGGGCCACCAGGGCCCCGATCAGCAGGTTGCGTCGGGTGTTGTTCGGCTTCGTACCCTCCGACAGCGGCACCGCCGCGCGCCCGGCCGGGCCGACCGGGGGCATGACCGACGTTGGCGCCGGCGGCTTGCGCTGTTCCGGGGCCACCGGCGGACCGTCGACCTCGGTCGGCTCGTCGTCGGTGTCCGTCGTACCGTCGGATGCTGCGCCGGCCGCTGCCGCGACGCCCGCCGTGGGCTCGGCGTCGGCGGTGTCCGGACGGTCGATGGCGGCGGTCGGCTCGGCCGGCGCCGGCACCAGCGCGGTC
>NZ_RCVI01000449.1:0-6300 GCF_003667455.1 Micromonospora sp. CV4
TCGGCGCGTTGATCACCGTTCCGGTCTCCCGGGCCGCCGCCACGCAGCGGGCCGGCCGGGCCGGCCGGGAGGCCCCCGGGGCCGTCTACCGCTGCTGGTCCGCCGCGACCCACGAGCGGCTGCCCGCCCGTCCGGAGCCGGAGATCGCCACCGCCGACCTGACCGGCTTCGCGCTGGAGCTGGCCGCCTGGGGGCGTCCGGACGGCGTCGGGCTCGCACTGCCCGACCCGCCGCCGCCGGCGGCGATGGCGGTGGCCCGGGACACGCTGGCCACCCTGGGCGCGGTCGACGCGGACGGCCGGATCACCGGGCGGGGACGGGCCATCGCCGCCGCCGGGGCGCACCCACGGCTGGCGCGCGCGCTGCTCGACGGCGCCGGTCGGGTCGGCGCCGACCGGGCGGCCGAGGTGGTGGCACTGCTCGCCGAGGAGACCGCGACCGGTCCGGGCGACGATCTGGTCGCCGGCTGGCGCCGGCTGCGCGCCGGGGCGGACGCGGGCGCGACAGCGCGTTGGCGGGCCGAGGTACGCCGGCTGCGTGCCGCCCTGCCCGCCGGCTCCGCACCCGAGGGCCACGCCACCGATCCGACGGGCGGTCCGGAACGTGCCGGTGCCGCCAGGGGAGCCAACGGGCGTGCGAACGCCACCGTGGAGGCCGGCGGGCGGAGGCGCGCGGGCTCCGGTGGGCTCACCGACGACCTGGCCGCCGGGCTGCTGGTCGGGTTGGCGTACCCGGAGCGCCTGGCGCGGGTTCGGCGGCCGGGCGGTTCGGCGTACCTGATGACCGGTGGGACCGCCGCGGAGCTGGCGGCGGGGTCGGGGCTGACCGGGTCGGACTGGCTGGCGGTGGCCGTCGCGGACCGTACCCCCGGCGCGCCCTCGGCGCGGATCCGCCGGGCCACGCCCCTGGACGAGGCGACGGCCCGGGAGGCGGCCGGCCCGCTGCTGTCCACACGCCGGGAGGTCGGCTGGTCCGACGGGGACGTCGTGGCCCGGGAGGTGACCCGGCTGGGGGCGATCCTGCTGCAGGAGCGCCGACTGGATCGTCCGGACCGGGCGGACGTGGCGGCGGCGCTGCTCACCGGCCTGCGCCAGGACGGGCTGGGGCTGCTGACGTGGACCCCGGCGGCCGGGGCGCTGCGCGAGCGGCTGGCGTTCACCCGGCACCACCTCGGCGCGCCGTGGCCGGAGGTCAGCGACGAGGCGTTGCTCGCCGCCGCGCCGACCTGGCTGGGCCCGGAGCTCTCCGCCGCCCGGCGCCGCGCCGACCTGGCCCGGGTGGACGTGGCCGGGGCGCTGCGCCGGCTGCTGCCGTGGGCGCAGGCCGCCCAGCTGGACGAGCTGGCCCCGGAGCGGATCGCCGTGCCGAGTGGTTCCCGCATCCGGGTCGACTACAGCGATCCGGCGGCCCCGGTGCTGGCGGTGAAGCTCCAGGAGACGTTCGGATGGCCGGCAGCCCCGCGCATCGCCGGCGGCCGGGTGCCGGTGCTGCTGCACCTGCTCTCCCCCGCCGGCCGGCCGGTGGCGGTCACCGCCGACCTGGCGTCGTTCTGGCGCACCGGCTACCCGCAGGTCCGTGGTGAGCTGCGCGGGCGCTATCCCCGGCACCCGTGGCCGGAGGACCCGACGACCGCGACGCCCACCCGGCGCGCCACACCGCGCCGGCGCTGAGGCCGGCTACTCCTCCACCACGTCGGCCACCACGACGGTGACGTTGTCCGGCCCGCCAGCGTGCAGTGCCAGGTCGATCAGCTTGCCGGCGCAGGCGGCCCGGTCCGGGTAGCCGGCGAGCACCTCGGCGAGGGTGTCGGAGCGGACCACGTTGGAGAGCCCGTCGCTGCACAACAGCCACCGGTCGCCGACCCGGGGCACCATCGTCGCGTACGACGGCGAGACGTCGTCGCCCTGCAACGCCTGGGTGACCACCGCCCGGCGCGGGTGGCTGCTGGCCTGGTCCGCGGTGATGACGCCCTGGTCCACCAGCATCTGGACGAAGGTGTCGTCCCGGGTGACCTGTTTGAGCACTCCCTCGCGGAGCAGGTAGGCCCGCGAGTCACCGACGTGCGCGAGGGCGAGGCAGCTGCCGGTACGGGCGAAGAGCAGGGCGGTCAGCGTGGTGCCCATGCCCTGGCGTTCCGGGTCCTCGGCGACCGCCTGCCGGATCCGGGTGGTGGCCAGCGCGATGCCACCCTGGAGCGCGGCCACCAGGGCGTCCTCGGGGGTCTCCACGTCCAGCGGAGCGACCGCGTCGATGGTGAGCGCGCTGGCCAGGTCACCGGCCGCCATCCCGCCCATGCCGTCGGCGACGGCGACGAGCCAGGTCCCGGCGTGCAGGGCGTCCTGGTTTCCGCTGCGGATCAGCCCACGGTCGCTCGTTCCCACGGAACGCAGCTTCAGGGTCATGGGAGGCAGCCTGCCAGGCGAAGGGCGCAGTTGTCTCTAGGAGATCAGGACGACGACGCGTGGCGCGGCCAATCTCACGTGTCCACCCCGGCGCGTCGCGGCACCCCGGCCGGCGTGGTGCCGAGCCGACCGCCCTCGTCGGACAGCGAAAGCCATCCAGTCAGATCGATTGACACGGCCCACTGCCACTGGAAACATCGAGCCGATACCTGGGAGCGCTCCCAGGTATCCCCGCCACCCGTCCCCCCATCCGTCCCGGAAGGACTCCCCGTGACGCCATCCCGACGCCGCCTCCTGCTGGCCGCGGCGACCACCCTGGCCCTCACCGGCGCGGGCGCCGGCGCGGCCTCCGCCGACCCGCCACCGGACGCCCCCGAGCAGATCGACAACGGCGACTTCAGCGCCGGTGTGAGCCCCTGGTTCTCCTACGGCACCGGCGCGCTCGCGGTGACCGACGGCCGGCTCTGCACCACCGTCCCGGGCGGGCTGGCCAACCCGTGGGACGCCGGCATCGGCCAGGACGGCGTCCCGCTGATCGCCGGTGCCGAATACACCCTCGGCTTCGCCGTGTCCGCCACCCCCGGCGCCGCCGTCAAGGCCGTTCTCCAACTCGGCAGCGCCCCGTACACCACGTACGCCGCCGTGGACGCCACCGCCACCGGCACGGCCCAGCGGGTCGAGCAGACCTTCACCGTCCCGGACGACAACCCCGGCGCCCAGCTGATCTTCCAGGTCGGCGGCGCCGCCGAGACGCAGACCGTCTGCCTGGACGACGTCTCACTGCGCGGCGGTGAGCCGCCCGAGCCGTACGAGCCGGACACCGGGCCCCGGGTGCGCGTCAACCAGGTCGGCTACCTGCCCGGCGGCCCGAAGAACGCCACGGTCGTCACCGAGGCCACCGAACCGCTGCCGTGGCAGCTGCGCTCGGCCGCCGGGGCCGTCGTGGCCAGCGGCACCACCGCCGCGCGCGGTGTGGACGCCGCCTCCGGGCAGAACGTGCAGACGGTCGACTTCTCCAGCTACCGCACCCCCGGCAGCGGTCTGACGCTCACCGTGGACGGCGAGACCAGCCACCCGTTCGACATCTCGGGGACCCTCTACGACCGGCTGCGGGCCGACTCGTTGCAGTTCTTCTACGCCCAGCGCAGCGGCATCGCCATCGACGGGGACCTGATCGGCGACGAGTACGCCCGACCCGCGGGACACCTCGGCGTGGCACCCAACCAGGGCGACACCAACGTGCCCTGCCAGCCGGGCGTCTGCGACTACTCCCTGGACGTGCGCGGCGGCTGGTACGACGCGGGCGACCACGGCAAGTACGTGGTCAACGGCGGCATCGCCACCTACCAGCTGTTGAACACCTTCGAGCGGACCAGGACGGCGGCCACCGCGGCCGGCGGCGCCGGGCTGGCCGACGGCACGCTGCGGGTGCCCGAGCGCGACAACGGCGTGCCGGACATCCTCGACGAGGCCCGCTGGGAGCTGGAGTTCCTGCTGCGCATGCAGGTGCCGGCCGGGAAGCCGCTCGCCGGCATGGCCCACCACAAGATCCACGACCGGAACTGGACCGGGCTGCCGCTGGCCCCGCACGACGACCCGCAGCCGCGCGAGCTGCACCCGCCGTCCACCGCGGCCACCCTCAACCTGGCCGCCACGGCCGCCCAGTGCGCCCGGCTCTTCGCCCCCTACGACGCGGCGTTCGCGGCCCGCTGCGCGACGGCCGCGAAGACGGCCTACAGCGCGGCCAAGGCGCACCCGGCGGTGTACGCCAGCCCGACCGACGGCACGGGCGGCGGCGCGTACGACGACACCACCGTCACCGACGAGTTCTACTGGGCGGCGGTCGAGCTGTACCTGACCACCGGCGCGCAGTCCTACCTGACCGACCTGACCGCCTCGCCGCACCACACCGGGGACGTGTTCGACCCGCGGGGCTTCGGCTGGCAGGGCACCGCCTCGCTCGGCCGGCTGGACCTGGCCACCGTGCCGAACGGGCTGCCCGCCGCCGAGCTGACCCGGATCCGCGCCTCGGTCACCGCCGCCGCGGACGCGTACCTCGCCGAGCTGCGGCAGCAGGCGTACGGGCTACCGATGCCCGGGGACGCGGCCAGCTACTTCTGGGGCGGCAACAGCAACATCATCAACAACGCCGTCGTGCTGGCCACCGCCTTCGACCTGACCGGCGACGCCAGCTACCGCGACGGCGCCGTGCAGGCGATGGACTACGTGTTCGGCCGCAACGCGCTGAACATCTCGTACGTCACCGGCTGGGGCGAGCACGCGGCGCAGAACCAGCACAGCCGCATCTTCGGCCACCAGCTCGACCCGAACCTGCCGAACCCGCCCGCCGGTTCCCTCGCCGGCGGCGCGAACGCCGCCCTCCAGGACCCGTTCGCGGCGCAGCTGCTCGCCGGCTGCGAGCCGATGTTCTGCTACGTCGACGACATCAACTCGTACGCGACCAACGAGGTGGCGATCAACTGGAACTCGGCGCTGGCCTGGATCGCCTCGTTCCTCGCCGACCAGGGCGACGCCGGCGCGGTGCCGGCCACCACCTGCGCGGTGCGCTACACCAACTACGGCGCCTGGCAGGGCGGCACCGGGTTCACCGCCCAGCTGACCGTCCGCAACACCGGCGCCACCCCGGTCAACGGCTGGAGTGTGCGGTTCGCGTTCACCGGCGACCAGCGCGTCCGCGAGGCGTGGTTGGCGAAGGTCACCCAGGCCGGCGCCACGGTGACCGCGCGCAACGAGTCGTACAACGCCCGGATCGCTCCCGGCGGCACGGTGACGTTCGGCTTCAACGCCACCACCGGCGGCGGCGCCAACCCGAACCCGGGTCTGGTCACCGTCAACGGCGGGGCCTGCTCGCTGACCTGACCCCGTTCCTGGTGGCCGCCCTTGCGGGGCGGCCACCAGGAGCACCTGGTCACGCCGCCGGTTAGCGCGTCGCGTTGTGCGTCGCGTTGTGCGTCGCGTTGTGCGTCGCGTTGTGCGTCGCGTTGTGCGTCGCGTTGTGCGCCGCGTTGTGCCTCGCTTTGTGCGTCGCGTTGTGCGTCGCGTTGTGCGTCGCCACCAGGCTCGGGAGTTCGTCCAGCGAGTCGATGCGGAAGAGGCACTGCTCGGCCACCGTCGAGGGATCGAGGATGTGACCCCACGGACCGCGCCGGATCAGGCACGTCTTCATGCCAACCTCCAGGGCCGGGCGCACGTCGTTGTCGGGCCGGTCGCCGACGTACAGGATCGACGACGCGTCGCCACCGCCCTCGCGTACGACCCGTTCGAAGAACGCCGGTGACGGCTTCGCCACGCCCCAGGCGTGCGACGTGCCGATCACGTCCACAGAGAGGTCGAGAGCGCGCAGGGTCGCCTCCGCGTGGGCTGGCTGATTGCCGGCCAGGCCGACGAACAGGCCCTGGTCCTTCAAGGACCGCAGGCACTCTCGCGCGTCCGGGTACAGATCCTCCTCGGCGAACGACTCGGGCTGGCCGGCAGCCGCTCGGCGCTCCAGTTCGGTCGCGAGATCGAAGTCGGGCCGGAAGACCCGGAACGTCTCCTGCCAGCCAAGGCCCCGGGCGATCACCGCGCCGAACACCGCCGAGAACGTGTGCCGGGGAACGCCGAGCCAGTCCGCCCAGGTCGCGAACTCACGAGACTCGTCGAGAATGGTCCCACCGACATCGAAGAAGATGGCATCGATCACGTGATGTCCCCCGTCCCAGCCGATCATGCGTGGATCGTAGGCGGGGACACGACCGACCACCAGGTCTCATGATCAGGTGGCGAGTGGATGCGCGGCCGGCTGTCGGCGGCTGGCAGTCGTCGGCGGCGGCGGTCGGCGGCCGGCAGGCGCGGGTCGACGGCCGACGGCCGCCGCCGACGACTGCCAGCCGCCGAC
>NZ_RCVI01000177.1:0-6277 GCF_003667455.1 Micromonospora sp. CV4
CCTCGGTGGTGGTGCTCGACCCCACCCCGCAGCGCCGGCAGGTCGCCGAGGCCCTCGGCCTGGAAACCCTCGACCCGGGCTCGGACGACCCGGCGGCGGTGCTCAAGACCCGCTGGGCGCACACCGCCGGCGACCGGGGCGCCGACGTGGTGTTCCAGTGCCGCGGGCAGGCGTGGGCGTTGCAGCTCGCGCTGCGGCTGCTGCGGCCGCAGGGCACGGTGATCGACCTCGCCTTCTACCAGGGCGGCGCGGACGCGGTCCGGCTCGGCGAGGAGTTCCACCACAACGGGCTGTCGCTGCGCTGCGCGCAGATCGGTCGGGTGCCGCGCGGGCTCGCGCCCACCTGGGACCGGGAGCGGCTCTCCGCCGAGACCGTCGACCTGCTCCGGGCGTACGGGGACGTGATCCGCAAGCACGTGGTGTCGGCGGTGGTGCCGTTCGACGAGGCGCCCACCCTGCTCACCGACCTGGCCGAGCGCCGCCGCCAGGAGCTTCAGGTGGTGCTGACCGGCTGACCTGGCGGCGGAGCGCGCTTCCCGGGTGACGGGACGGGCTACCGTTCCCGCCATGAGCACCCCTGACGCCCGGCCCGTCGGCCTGGCCGCGCTGCTGCCGTACCTGCGCGAACACCGCGGCACGCTCGCCGTGGTGGGCGTCCTGTCGCTGGCCGGTGCGGCGGCGTCGCTCGCCCAGCCGCTGCTCACCCGGTCGGTGCTCGACCGGGTGGGCGCGGGCCGCGCGGTGACCGAGCTGGTGGCGGTGCTGGTGGTGCTGGTGGTGCTCGGCGCGGCGATCGGCGGGCTGCGCGACTACCTCCTGCAGCGCACCGCCGAGGGGCTGGTGCTGGGCACCCGGCGGAGGCTGGCCGGGCACCTGCTGCGGCTGCCGATCGCCGAGTACGACCGCCGGCGCACCGGCGACCTGCTCTCCCGGGTGGGGTCGGACACCACCCTGCTGCGCGCGGTGGTCACCTCCGGGCTCTTCGAGACGGTCACCGGGGCGGTGATGGTGGTCGGCGCGGGCACGGCGATGGTGCTGCTCGATCCGCTGCTGTTCGGCGTCACCCTGGTCGGCGTGGGGCTGGGGCTGGGCTTCGCGGCCACCTTCGCCCGGCGGGTCCGGGCGCTGGCCCGTGCCGCCCAGGAGCGGATCGGCGAGATGACCTCGGCGGTGGAGCGCGCCATCTCGGCGGCCCGGACCATCCGGGCCAGCCGGGCCGAGTCCCGCGAGGCGGACACCGTCACCGGCAGCGCCCGGGCGGCGTACGGGGCAGGCCTGCGGGTGGCCCGGGTGCAGGCGGTCGTCGGGCCGATCGGCTCGGTCACCGTGCAGGGCGCCTTCCTGCTGGTGCTCGGCATCGGCGGGGCCCGGGTGGCCGCCGGCGCGATCACCGTCGGCGACCTCGTCGCCTTCGTCATGTACCTGTTCTTCCTGGCCCTGCCGCTGGCCCAGGTGTTGCGTGCCTACACCCAGCTGCAGACCGGCCTGGGCGCGCTGCAACGGATCGAGGAGATCCTCGCGGTGCCGGCGGAGGGCGCGGCGGACCGGCCGGTGGAGACCGCCGGAACGACGACCCCGCGCCACCCCGCCCCGATGATCGAGTTCGACCGGGTGGGGTTCGGCTACCCGGGCGGCGAACCGGTGCTGCACGAGGTGAGCTTCGCGGTGCCGGCCGGCACCCGCACCGCCCTGGTGGGCCCCTCCGGCGCCGGGAAGTCGACCCTGCTGGCCCTGGTCGAGCGCTTCTACGAGGTGAGCGACGGCGCGGTCCGGCTGGACGGCACGGACGTGCGGGAGCTGCCCCGCGACCTGCTGCGGGCCCAGCTCGGGTACGTCGAGCAGGAGGCCCCGGTGCTGGCCGGCACTCTGCGGGAGAACCTCCTGATCACCACCCCGGACGCCACCGACGACCGCCTGCACGAGGTCCTCGACAAGGTCAACCTGGCGCATCTGGCGCACCGCTCCCCGCAGGGCCTGGACGTCCAGGTGGGCGAGGGTGGCGTGCTGCTCTCCGGGGGCGAGCGGCAGCGGCTGGCCATCGCCCGGGCGCTGCTGGCCGGCCCGCCGGTGCTGCTGCTCGACGAGCCGACCAGCAACCTCGACGCGCGCAACGAGATCGCGCTGCGGCGCGCCATCGACGCGGTCGCCGTCCGCCGGACACTGTTGATCGTGGCGCACCGGCTCGCCACCGTGGTCGACGCCGACCAGATCGTCGTCCTCGACGGCGGTCGGGTGGTGGCCGTGGGCACCCACGCCGAGCTGACCGCCACCGACCCGCTCTACCGGGAGCTGGCCACCCATCAGCTGCTGGTCGGCTGACCCGACAGCGCCGGCTTCGACATGCCGCCCGCCGGCCGGGCGACCGGGCGGCAAAAGCCGGCCGGAATCGCGTACCGTTGCCGCTCATGGGTGTGTCGCAACGGTTCAAGAGCAAGTTCCGGCGTTTCCTCCAGCGCCCGGGCTCGACGGTGGATCTTGCTCCGCTGGAGAAGCTGCTGCCGGCGATCGAGGCGCGCGAGGCTGACCTCGCCGCGCTGGACGACGCCGAGTTGACCGAGGCCGCCAATGCGGCGACCGGCTACGAGGAGATCTGCGCGGTCGGCCGCGAGGCCGCCCGCCGCGGCCTCGACCAGCGGCCGTACGACGTGCAGCTGCTCGGCGCGATGGCGCTGCTGTCGGGCAAGGTCGCCGAGATGGCCACCGGTGAGGGCAAGACCCTGACCGCCACGATCGCCGCGTACGGGCACGTTCGGCTCGGCAACGGGCCGGTGCACGTGCTGACCGTCAACGACTACCTGGCCCGCCGCGACGCCGAGTGGATGGAGCCGGTCTACACCCTGCTCGGCCTGCGGGTCGGCTGGGTCAACGAGGCGTCCAGCCCGCAGGAGCGGCGCGACGCGTACGCCTGCGACGTCACGTACGTGTCGGTCAGCGAGGCGGGTTTCGACTACCTGCGCGACCAGCTGGTCACCGACGTGGCCGACCGGGTGCAGCCGCCGCTGGCCACCGCGATCGTGGACGAGGCCGACTCGATCATGATCGACGAGGCCCGGGTGCCGATGGTCCTCGCCGGCTCGGTGCCGGGCGAGCAGGACCCGGTGCACGCCGCCGCCGCGCTGGTGCGCGGGCTGCGCAAGGGCAAGCACTACACGATCCCCGAGGACGGGCGCAGCGTGGCGTTCACCGCCGCCGGCCTGGCCGCCGTCGAGGCCAAGCTCGGCATCGACCTGTACGACGAGGAGCACGTCGAGCAGCTCTCCGCGGTCAACGTGGCGCTGCACGCGCACGCCCTGCTGCACCGCGACGTGGACTACATCGTCCGGGACGGCTCGGTCGAGCTGATCGACGAGATGCGCGGTCGGGTGGCCCAGCGCCGCCGCTGGCCGGACGGGCTCCAGGCGGCGGTCGAGGCCAAGGAGGGCCTGGACGCCACCGCCGAGGGTGAGGTGCTGGGCACCATCGCGATGCAGGCGTACATCGCGCTCTACCCGAGGGTCTGCGGGATGACCGCCACCGCGGTGCTGGTCGGCGACCAGCTGCGGGAGTTCTTCGGCCTCGAGGTGGCGGTGATCCCGCCGAACACCCCGTGCGTGCGCGAGGACGAGCCGGACCGGATCTACGCCACCCGGGCGGAGAAGGACGAGGCGCTGATCGACGAGATCCGCCGCTGCCACGAGGTGGGGCGGCCGGTGCTGGTCGGCACGCTGGACGTCAAGGAGTCCGAGGGGCTGGCCGCCGGGCTGAACGCGGCCGGGGTGCCCTGCGTGGTGCTGAACGCCAAGAACGACGACGAGGAAGCGGCGATCATCGCCGAGGCCGGCGCGTACGGGGCGGTGACCGTCTCCACCCAGATGGCCGGCCGGGGCGTGGACATCCGGCTCGGCGGCAGCGACCAGGCCGACCAGGAGCGGGTGGCCGAGCTGGGCGGTCTCTACGTGATCGGCAGCGGCCGGCACGACAGCCGCCGGGTGGACGACCAGCTGCGCGGCCGGGCCGGCCGACAGGGCGACCCGGGCGGCTCGGTGTTCTTCGTCAGCCTGGAGGACGACCTGGTCGTCCGGCACGCCGCCGACGCGGTGCCGGCGTCCCCGCGGATGAACGCGGACGGCCTGGTCACCGACGACGAGGTGGATTACGCGGTGGAGCACGCCCAGCGTGTCGCCGAGGGCGTCAACCACGAGATCCACCGCAACACCTGGCGCTACAGCGTGGTGATCGAGCAGCAGCGCAAGGCCCTGGCCGAGCGTCGGGAACGGCTGCTGACCAGCGACGTGGCCGCCCTGATGCTGCTGGACAAGATGCCCGAGAAGGCCGGCGAGATGGACGAGGACCTGCTCGCCCGGGCGGCCCGGTCGATCGCGCTCTACCACGTGGACCGGCTCTGGGCCGAGCACCTGGCCGAGCTGTCCGAGGTCCGGGAGGGCGTGCACCTGCGGGCGCTGGGCCGGCTCGACCCGCTGGACGAGTTCCACCGGGCCGCGGTGCCGGCGTTCAACAACCTGATCCCGGAGATCGAGGCGCGCACCCTCGCCACCTTCGCCGAGACCGAATTCGACGAGGACTGGCAGGCCGACGACGGCGCTCTGGTCCGCCCGACCGCGACGTGGACCTACCTGGTGCACGACAACCCGTTCGGCTCCGAGCTCGACCGGCTGATCGCGTCGATCGGGCGGCGGCTCAGCGGCGCCTCGCGCTGAGCGTCGGTTCAGCGGCTTCCGGGGTCCCTGTAGCGCATCCGCGCGCCGCAGGGGCCCCGATTTACGCCGTTTCGACCCGGCTTTGCGAGGGTAGTAGGGCTGGTCGGTCCAGTCGGGAGAGAGCAGACGATGACACAGGTGACGATGCTCGCCGAGCAAGCGCGGGGGCGTACGGGGGCTGCGGACCGGTGAACCTGGACACGCGGGAGCCGATGCTGCAGAGCCTCGGTGTGCTGGAGACTGCCGCGCTGCTGCGCGAGCTGACCGCCGGCCTGATCACGCTGACCGATTTCGATGAGGCGCTGCTGGCGCTGGTGCGGGTCACCCGGGACGCGGTGCCCGGCGTGCGCTGGTGCGGGTTCACCGCCCTGCGCGCCGGCGAGCCCGCCGGGGTGGCGGCTTCCGACGAGCGGCTGGCCGGCCTGGACGACCTGCGGCACGGGCCCGACTCGCCGGCGATGAGCGCGATCCGGCGGCGGGAGATGATCCTCGCCGTGGACCTGGCCGGGGAGCCCCGCTGGCCGGCCTGGACGGCGCGCGCCCGCGACCTCGGCGTCCGCGGCGTGATCTCCGCGCCGGTGGACATCGACGACCAGGTGATCGGGGCGATCAACCTGTACGCGGCCGCGCCGGACCTGCTCACCCCCCAGCATCAGTTGACCGCGATGCTGCTGGCCGAGCACGCCGGCCTGCTGCTGGCCGCCGTCCGGGACCGGAGCCGCCAGCTCGCGCTCGCCGGCGAGCGGGACGCCTCGCTGCTGCACGAGGGGGTGGTGGGTCAGGCCATCGGCGTGATCATGACGCAGCGCGGGTGCCCGCCGGCCGAGGCGCTGGAGGTGTTGCGCACGGCCGCGTCCTCGTTGGCCATCCCGCTGCGCGAGGTGGCGGAGCGGCTGGTCCGGACGGTCTCGCGGCAACGCGACAACTGACCCGACCGCGGTGCCCGTTCTCCCGGTCGGTGGCGAGTCGGTCGTCCCTGTTTCGCCGTTGCAGACCTCGGGTAGCACTCTGGTACTGGTGAGCTGCGCCGACCCGGGGGAGGACCGATGCAGAGCCGGCTGCGCGTGCAGGGGCACCCCATCCAACCGATGCTGGTGACGTTCCCGCTCGGGCTCTTCGTCAGCGCCACCATCTTCGATCTCACCGACGTCATCGGTGGGCCGGCCTTCCTCGGCGAGGTCGGCTACTGGACCAGCGTCGCCGCCCTGTTCGCCGCCGCGATGACCGCGGTCGCCGGCATGGTCGACCTGTGGGACGTACCGGGTGACCGCACCCGCCGCACCGCCGTCGCCTTCAACCTGGTGAACGCGACGATGGCCGCCATGTTCCTGCTCACCTGCCTGATCCGGGCGCAGTCCCCGCAGCGCGGCGCGTCGGTCGCGATGCTCGTCACCGAGCTGGTCGCGCTGGCCGTCGGTGGGGTCGGCGTGCACCTGGGCGCCCGGCTGATGCGCCAGTTCGACGCGCGCCGCCGCGCCGAGGTGGGCACGTTCGACGCGCTCGGCGGGGTGAGCGGCTCCACCGTCGAGGTCGTCCGCCCCCGCCCGTGACACCGCCCGCCCCGCTGGTCTGATCCGGGC
>NZ_RCVI01000248.1:0-6262 GCF_003667455.1 Micromonospora sp. CV4
GGTACGGCGTGCGGGGCCGGGGCGCCCCGGCCGGCAGGTCCAGCTCGATGGCCGCCGGCTCCAGCCGGGCGGCGAGGATCGTTCGAACCAGGTCGTGCACCTCCAGCGGCGTCCACACGGGCCGGGACACCCAGAGCCGGCTGGCCGGCACCGGCTGCACCCGCAGGCTCGCCGAGACCAGCACGCCGAGCGCGCCCTGCGAGCCGCAGAGCAGCCGGGCCAGGTCGAGCCCGGGCGCGCCGCCGCCGGCGCTGACCAGCTCACCGTCGGCACCCAGATAGCGGACGCCGAGGAGCTGGTCGCACGGGCTGCCGTGGCGGTGCCGCAGTGGGCCGGCCTCGCCGGCGGCGAGCACCCCGCCGAGCGTCGCCCCGGGCGACGGGGCGTCCATCGCCAACCGCTGCCCCGTGCGCTCCAGAGTGGCCTGCACCGCCCGCAACGGGGTGCCGGCGCCGACCTCGGCGACCGGCGCGCCGACCGGCTCGTGACCGATGCCGGCCAGCCGACCGGTGTCGAGCAGGATGTCGACCTGCACCGGCGTGGCACCCCAGTCGATCTTCGTGCCGGCGCCCCGTGGCACTACCGCCAGGTCGTGCGTGGCAGCCAGCCGCAGAATTTCGGCCGCGGCGTGCGGGCCGCCGGGCACCGCCACCCAACGCGCCGGCCGCCCCGCCACCTCGTCGGCCGGACCGGCGAGCCGGGCGAACGGCGGACCGCAGATCGCCGTCAACCGTCGGGTGATCTCAAGGGCTCCGGACCGGCCGAGGGAACTCGCTGCTGCAGCCATGTCGGCCATCGTACATGTGTTCGAATGGCGTGGTGGCGACTATCGGGATGCCGCTGGTCCGGCGCGTGGAGGGGGCCGGCCGGTAACGTGGCGCCGTGACCACCGAGACTGCCCCGCCCACGGCGAAGCGGGTGCCCGCCGAGCGCACCCACCACGGCGACACCGTCGTCGACGAGTACGCCTGGCTCGCCGCCAAGGACGACCCGGAGACGATCGCCTACCTGACCGCCGAGAACGCGTACACCGAGGAGCGCACGGCGCACCTGGCGGCGCTGCGCGCGGACCTGTTCGAGGAGATCCGCCAGCGCACCCGGGAGACCGACCTGACCGTGCCGACCCGCAAGGGTGGGCACTGGTACTACACCCGGACGGTCGAGGGGCAGCAGTACGGGGTGCACTGCCGGCGCGCGGTCCGCGACTCCGAGACCGACCCACCGGTCAGTGCGGACGGTGCTCCCCTGGACGGCGAGGAGGTGCTGCTCGACGGCAACCTGCTGGCCGAGGGGCACGACTTCTTCTCGCTGGGCGCCTTCGACGTCAGTCCGGACGGGCGCTGGCTCGCCTACTCCACCGACTTCTCCGGTGACGAGCGGTTCACCCTGCGGGTGAAGGACCTGACCACCGGCGAGCTGCTCCCGGACGAGATCCCCGGCACCTTCTACGGCACGGCCTGGTCGGCCGACGCGTCGGTGCTGTTCTACGTGACGGTGGACGAGGCGTGGCGACCGAACCGGGTCTGGCGGCACACCCTCGGCTCGGCCGCCGCCGACGACGTGGTGGTCCACCAGGAGGACGACGAACGATTCTGGGTGGGCGTGGAGCTGACCCGGTCGGAGAAGTTCATCCTGATCGACATCCACAGCAAGGTCACCAGTGAGGTGCTGGTGATCCCGGCCGCCAACCCGACCGGCGCGCCGGCCGTGATCGCGGCGCGGCGGCAGGGCATCGAGTACACGGTGGAGCACCACGGCCACCGCTTCCTGATCCTGCACAACGACGGCGCCGAGGACTTCGCGTTGGCGTTCACCTCGGCGGACGTGCCGGGCGACTGGGTGCCGCTGATCGAGCACACCCCGGGCACCCGGCTGGAGGCGGTCGACGCCTTCGCGAACCACCTGGTGGTGTCACTGCGCACCGACGGGCTCACCGGGCTGCGGGTGTTGCCGGTCGGCAGTGGCGACGAGTACGACATCGACTTCCCCGAGCCGCTGTACAGCGTCGGGCTGGACGCCAACCCGGAGTACCGCACCGGGCAGGTTCGGCTGCGCTACTCCTCGCTGGTCACCCCGGACTCCGTGTACGACTACGACCTGGTCACCCGCCAGATGGTGCTGCGCAGGCAGAAGCCGGTGCTGCCCGGGCCGGACGGGCGGCCGTACGACCCGGCCGAGTACGAGCAGCACCGCGACTGGGCGCTGGCCGACGACGGCACCCGGGTGCCGATCTCGCTGGTCTGCCGCGTCGGCACGCCCCGGGACGGCTCGGCACCCTGTGAGCTGTACGGCTACGGCTCGTACGAGGCGAGCATGGACCCGTGGTTCTCGGTGGCCCGACTGTCCCTGCTGGACCGGGGCGTGGTCTTCGCGGTGGCGCACACCCGGGGTGGTGGCGAGCTGGGCCGCCGCTGGTACGACCAGGGCAAGCTGCTGGCCAAGAAGAACACCTTCACCGACTTCGTCGCCTGCGCCCGCCACCTGGTCAAGGCGGGCTGGACGGCCAGCGACCGGCTGGTTGCCCGGGGCGCCTCGGCCGGGGGTCTGCTGATGGGCGCGGTGGCCAACCTCGCCCCGGACGCGTTCAGCGGGATCGTCGCGCAGGTGCCGTTCGTGGACGCCCTCACCTCGATCCTCGACCCGTCGCTGCCGCTGACCGTCACCGAGTGGGAGGAGTGGGGCAACCCCCTCGACGACCCCGAGGTGTACGCGTACATGAAGTCCTACACGCCGTACGAGAACGTGGCGCCGGTGGACTACCCGGCGATCCTCGCGGTGACCAGTCTCAACGACACCCGGGTGCTCTACTCCGAGCCCGCGAAGTGGATCGCCCGGTTGCGGGCCGTCGCCCCGGGCGGCGACTACCTGCTCAAGACCGAGATGGGGGCGGGGCACGGTGGCCCGAGCGGCCGCTACGACGCCTGGCGCGAGGAGGCGTTCATCAACGCGTGGATCCTCGACCGTCTCGGCCGCGCCTGAAGGTCGGGCCATAGCCGAGCGGCCATGATCGGGCTGCAACCGGGAAGTAGTGGTCTCGGCCACCCGTCGAGGCCACTACTTCCCGGTTCCTGCCCGGCTCACACGGCCGCTCGCCGGCTGCGCGCCGCCTAGGATTTCGGCGTGAGCGACGAGGCCGAGGAGCGGGACGCGTCGGAAACCGGCACGCCGTCGGGGGCTGCCCGGCGGCCGTCCGCGTGGATGATTCTCGCGGTCGTGGCCGCCGCTCTGCTCGTCTGCTGCTGCTCCGCCGCCGTCGGCCTGCTGATCTCCTGGGCCGCCGGCCTCTTCCACGCCCCGACCTGAGCGGTTGCGGCTGACGCCGGCCACGCCCGCGGCTCAGGTCGTCCGCAGCTCCTCCACCGCCGTGCTGACCCGCAGGAAGAGCAGACCGACGCCGACCGTCACCAGCACCGCCGCCAACGCGCCGGCACCGAGCCAGGCCAGCTGCTCCAGCGGTACGTCCGGCACCCGCTCGGCCCCGGCGGTCTCGACGATCCGGACGTACTGCTGCCGGGTCGCCGGATCGTCGCAGAGTGCCGTCGTGGCGTCGCAGACCTCGGACGACGACGCGCCCGTTGTCGCCTTCGGGAAGAGCCCGCGACCGAGGAGCGTGCCGACGCCCAGGGCGAGCAGGATCGCCGGCACCGCCGGGGCCAGCGCCTGCCAGGCGATGGACCGGCTCAGGGCGCTGCGCGGCACGCCGGTGGCGACCAGGGCCGAGTACGCCCGACGGCGGGACACGATCCCCTCCACCAGCGCGACGATCAACCCCCCGGCGGCGATGAGCACGGCCACCCCCACCGCGGCGTCGACCAGGTCCATGGTGGACAGGTAGAACGGGTCCGCGCCCGCGTCGACGCCGTCGAGCCGGGACTGCTGCCGCTCGAGTGCGTCCTGCGCCACGAAGTAGGCGCGCAGGGCTGCAGCGCCACCACCGAAGATCAGGGCGGCCAGCAGCGCGGCGAACGTACGGCTGCCCGCCCACGGGTCGGACATCAGCCGGCCCGCGGCCAGCAGGGCCGGCGGGCGCCGGGCGTACCGGCGCAGCAGCCGCCCGCAGGTGTACGAGATCCAGCCGGTGCCGATCACCACGCCGATCATCGCCAGGAGGCCGCCCACCGCGAACAGCAGCGGCACCAGCCGGCTCACCAGGTGCTGGTCGTCGAGGCGGTACATCATCGGCTGGACCGCCGCGAAGCAGACCACGCCCAGCGCGATCAACACTCCGGCCCACGGGCGCGGACCACGCTCCCGCGCAGCCTGGCGGGTCACCCCGAGCGGGCTGGTGGTGACCCTGCGCAGCATCAACGTGGTGGCCAGCGCCGCGATCACCGGCAGACCGAGCACCAGCGCCGCCATCGCGCCGACCGACGGCAGCACGTCGGTGGGCAGGGCCAGTTGACCCTGCCCGTCCGGCCGGTGCAGCAGCTTGCGACCGACCAGATAGGCACCCAGCCCGACGAGTGTGCCGAGCAGGCTGGCCAGGCCCGTCTCCAGCACGGCCAACCGGGTGACCTGGCCGGGGGTGGCGCCGGCCAGCCGGAGCGCGGCCAGCCGGCGGTCCCGGGTCGGTGCGCCGAGCCGGGCGCACTGGCCGGCCAGCGCCAGCACCGGAATGGCGAGCAGCAGCAGCGCGAACGCGGTGCCGCCGCGCAGCCCGGGTTCCCGCAGCAGCTCGTTGCGGTACTGCTCGGACTCCGCCCAGGCGTCGCCGACCGGCTTCGGGATGGCCAGCACGGTGAGCGCCGCCAACCCGGCCAGGGCCGCCAGCAGGGCGCTGAGGGCCGTGAGCACCACCCGGGCGGTGTCGGTGCGGGTGCCGGCCAGCGCGAGCCGGACCAGCGTCGCCGGCCTCACCGGGAGCCGCCGGCCAGCGGCGCGTCGAGCCCCAGGCCGGTGTGGTCCACCAGGCCGTCGCGCAACACGATCTCCCGATCGGCGTACGCGGCGATGCGCGGCTCGTGGGTGACCAGCACGACGGCGGTGCGCTGCTCGCGGGCGAGCCGGACCAACTGGGTGAGCACCTGCTCGCCGGTGAGCGTGTCCAGTGAGCCGGTCGGCTCGTCGGCGAAGAGCACCCGGGGCTCGGTCACCAACGCCCGCGCGGTGGCGCAGCGCTGCTGCTGACCGCCGGACATCTCGCCGGGTCGAAGGTCGGCCAGCTCGGCCACCCCGAACCGCTCCAGCCAGGTCAGCGCCGCCGTCCGTGCCTCTCGCCGCCCCGTGCCGGCGAGGAGCAGGGGCAGGGCGACGTTCTCCGCCGCGGTCAGTTCCGCCACCAGCTGGCCGAACTGGAACAGCACACCGAACTCGGTGCGCCGCAGCCGGGACCGGGCGGCCTCCGACCACGTGTCGATCCGGTGGCCGCGCCAGGTGACCTCACCGGCGTCCGGGCGGAGGATCCCGGCCAGACAGTGCAGCAGGGTCGACTTGCCGCAGCCGCTCGGGCCGGTGACGGCGACGATCTCGCCCTCGGTCACGTCGAGCGTCACGCCGCGCAGTGCGGGTGTCGGGCCGTACGCCCGAACCACGCCGCGAGCCTGGAGTTGCGTCACGGGTGCACCTCCCGGTGCCAGTCGGCGACCCGATCCAGCGTGGTGTGCAGCCACCGCAGGTCCGCGTCGAGGTGGGCGATCGCGAAGTCGGCCGCCACCACGTCGCTGAGGGTGGCGGCCGGGTCGGCCTTGGCCGCGGTCAGCTCACGCAGTCGCGCGGTGTGCGCGCCGCGCTGGGCGATCAGGTAGGACCGAGCCCGGTCGACGTCAGCTACCAGCAGCGCCACCACGACCTTGGCAAAGAGCGTGCTGGCCACGTACGGCATCGGCGGCTCCACCGTGGACAGCCACCGGTCCAGCGCGGCCCGGCCCTCGCCGGTCAGCGCGTACGCCGTGCGGTCGGGGCCGGCCGCTCGATCCTGGCCGGCGGCGGCCACCAGGCCGTCGCGTTGCAGTCGGCCGAGGGTGGCGTAGACCTGCCCGAAAGCCAGCGGCCGAGCCCGGGGCAGCCGCTCATCGTGCGCACGCTTGAGCTCGTAGCCGTGCCGGCTGCCACCGGCGAGCAACCCGAGCAGGACATGCGGCGTGGACACGCCTCAACTATTCACTCAGCGAATACCACTGTCAACACCCCCGCCCGGCCGCCGGTCCGGGCGCCCAGCCCCGTTGGTCATGACGTCGTTGCCACGACACGCGCGCGGACCAGCAACGACTTCATGATCAACGGGGGATTACGAGGGCAGGGGGGTCAGGGCCAGGTGGGGGTG
>NZ_RCVI01000132.1:0-6205 GCF_003667455.1 Micromonospora sp. CV4
TGGCTGATCGGCACCGGGGTGGCCGGCGCGCGCCCGGGCCGGGTAGCTCGCGCCGGCCACCCCGGTGCCGATCAGCCAGCGCCCGTCGCGCCGGGCCCGGGGTTCGGGGTCCCGGTCGGCCCAGCCGAACCGGCGGGCCCCGTCGCGTAGGCAACCGACCAGGTTGCGGCTGGTGAACGGCCGCCCCAGCTCCGGGTCGACCGCCGGGTCGTTGCGGATCCGCAGCTCTACGGGGTCGATGCCGACCGCGATGGCCAGCTCGTCCATCGCCGACTCCAGGGCGTACGCGCCGGGGCACTCGCCCGGGGCGCGCATCCAGAACGGCGTGGGGACGTCGAGGCGTACCAGCCGGTGCGTGGTGCGCCGGTGCGGCGCGGCGTACATGCTGCGCGTGTAGACGGCGACCTGCTCGGCGAACTCCCTGATGGTCGAGGTCTGGGTGATCGAGTCGTGGCAGATCGCGGTGAGCCGCCCGTCGGCGTCGGCCGCGAGCCGGACCCGCTGGATGGTGGGCGTGCGGTAGCCGACCGGCCCGAACAGCTGCTGCCGGGTCAGCGCCAGCCGGACCGGTCGGTCCACCTGCCGGGCCGCCAGCGCGGCCAGCACCACGGCGGCTTTGGGGTACCCCTTGCTGCCGAAGCCGCCGCCGACGTGCTGCGTGATCACCCGGACCGACTCCCGGGGCAGCTCGAACAGCTCGGCCAGGGCGGCCTTGACCGCCACGGCACCCTGGTTGGAGTCGTGCACCAGCAGGCGCCCGTCCCGCCACTGCGCCGTGGTGGCGTGCGGTTCCATCGGGTTGTTGTGGTACGCCGGCGTCCGGTACGTGGCGTCCATCCGTACCGGCGCGGCCGCGTACCCGGCATCGAAGTCGCCCTCGGCGGTGTCCGACGGGTAGCTGGGGTTCACCTGGTCCGGCCGGTACAGGCCGGGGTGGTCGTCGGTGAGCACCGTGCTGTGCGGCCCGGCGTCGTAGTCGATCCGGACCAGCCGGGCGCCCTCCCGGGCCGCCTCCAGGCTGGTGGCCACCACCACGGCGACGAACTGCCCCCGGTAGTGCACCGCCGGCTCCTGCAACAGCCACAGCTCCGGCTCCGGCCCCGGCGCGAGCCGGGGCGCATTGCCGTGGTGGAGCACGGCCAGCACGCCGGGCAGCGCGAGCGCCGGCGCCGCGTCGATCCGGGTGATCCGTCCCCGAACCACGGCCGACGGCACCGCCCAGCCGTAGGTGACCCCGTCCACCGGGTACTCGACCGCGTAGCGGGCCGTGCCGGTGACCTTCTCCCGACCCTCCAACCGGGGGTACGCCCGCCCCACCGCGCCGGTGGTCATGGTGCGGGTGTCCACTCGGCCAGCTCGGTCAGGGCCCGCACCGTGATCGCCCGGGTCAGCGGCACCTTGAAGCCGTTGTGCCGCAACGGACGGGCCTCGGCCAGCTCGGCGTCGGCCGCCCGCGCGGCCAGCTGCGGGCTGAACGCCCGCCCGCGCAGCTCCTCCTCGGCCCGGTACGCCCGCCACGGCCGGTGCGCGACCGCCCCGTACGCCAGCCGGACGTCGCGGACCACGTCGCCGTCGAGGTCCAGCACCGCGGCCACCGAGCCGACGGCGAAGGCGAACGACGCCCGGTCGCGCACCTTGAGGTACGCCGAGCGGCGCGCGGCCGGCAGGGGTGGCAGCCGTACGGCGGTGATCAGCGCTCCCCGGGTCAGGGTGGTCTCCCGTTCCGGGTGCTCGCCGGGCGAGCGGTGCAGCGCCGCCAGCGGGACGTCCCGGGGACCGGCGGGCTCGTGCACCTCCACCACGGCGTCCAGCGCGGCGAGCGCGACGGCCAGGTCCGACGGGTGGGTCGCCACGCAGAGGTCGGACCAGTCCAGCACCGCCAGGTCGCGGTTCTGGCCGTGTCGGGCGGCGCAGCCGCTGCCCGGCTCGCGCTTGTTGCAGGCCTTGCCGGTGTCCTGGAAGTAGACGCAGCGGGTGCGTTGCAACAGGTTGCCGCCGGTGGTGGCCAGGTTGCGCAGCTGCCCGGAGGCGGCGGCGAGCAGCGCGCGGGCCAGCACCGGGTAGTCGCGCCGGACCGCCGGGTGGGCGGCCAGGTCGCTGTTGCGGACCGTCGCGCCGATCCGCAGCCCGCCGCCGGGCAGCTCCTCGACGGCGTCCAGCGGCAGCCGGTTCACGTCCACCAGCAGGTCGGGCCGCTGCACCCCGAGCTTCATCAGGTCGACCAGGTTGGTCCCACCGGCCAGGTACGCCGCCTGCGGCTCGTCGGCCAGCACGGCGACCGCCTCGGCCACGTCGGCCGGCCGGTGGTAGCGGAACGGTCTCACCGCGTCGCCGCCGTTTCTTGAATGGCCGCGACGATGTGCGGGTACGCGGCGCAGCGGCACAGGTTGCCGGCCATCCGCTCGCGGATCTCCGCGTCGGTCAGCTCGGCCGGGGCGGTGAGGTCGTCGGTGACCGCGCTCGGCCAGCCCCGGGCGACCTCGTCAAGCATGCCGCGGGCGGAGCAGAGCTGTCCGGGGGTGCAGTAGCCGCACTGGAACGCGTCGTGCGCGACGAAGGCGGCCTGAAGCGGGGACAGCTCGTCCGGTCCGCCCAGCCCCTCCACGCTGACCACCGACCGACCGTCGAGGGTGACCGCGAGGAGCAGGCAGCTCTTCACGCGGCGGCCGTCCAGCAGCACCGTGCACGAGCCGCACTGGCCGTGGTCGCAGCCCTTCTTCGCCCCGATCAGGCCGAGGCGTTCGCGCAGCGCGTCCAGCAGGGTGGTGCGGTTGTCCAGGGTCAGCTCGCGCCGCCCGCCGTTGACGTCGAACGCCACCCGGGACGAGTGCCGCTCGTCGGTGGTCATCTCGCTCTCCGGTCCGCCCCGCACCGGCCCAGACTAGCTTTACCGGTACATATCCGGGCGAACAACCTACGGACCCTCGCACGGAAGGATCCGAGGGTCAGCGACCCGGGGCCCGTCGGCGACGCAGCCCTTCGCTGGTGAACGCGTGATACATGATCATGACGATGACGCCGATCAGGCCCAGCATGGGATTGACGAACCAGCCGAGCAGGCCGCTGAGCCCGTAGAGGACCAGGCCGGTGACCGGACGCAGCCGCTGCGTCCGTACGTAGTCGGGACTGACCCCGCGCCGGAGCAGCTCGGGGTGGCGGCGCAGGTAGCCGAAGAAGACCAGCCAGGGGGCCGACATCAGCGCGGCGGCCAGCGCGTACAGGGCGACGGCGGCGCGGCGGTCGGCGGTGTCGCCGTGGGTGAGCGCGGACGCCAGCACGGCCGTCGGGAACGGGATGATCACCGCGCCGAAGAGGATGCCGAGGTTGATCCAGCTCAGCGCGAGGGTGGTTCCGCGGATCAGCCGGACCAGCGCGTGGTGGTTGAGCCAGAGCACCCCGACGTAGACGAAGGACACCACGAAGGCCAGGTAGGACGCTCCCTCGTCGAGCAGCCCGGCCAGCAACTCGCCCTCGTGGTACTCCGGCACCCGCAGTTCGATGACCAGCAGCGTGATGACGATGGCGAAGACGCCGTCGCTGAACGCGGTCAACCGGTCCGTCTCGGACATCCGTGGCCCGGTGTCGGGCTGCTCGACCTCGTCAGCTGCTGCGGCCATGGCCGCAGGCTAATGCCCGGGCCGGGCGCGGGTGGCGCTTTGTCCGAACGGGACGACGCCCACCGTCTGGAGTCGGAACGGGGCACCCAAGCGGAGAATACTGTGTATTATACCGGGTATGCTAACTGTAAGTGTTGGATCGTGAGCATCCGTCACGCCATGCTGGCGCTGCTCACCGAGGCACCGAAATACGGTCTCCAGCTCCGTCAGGAGTTCGAGGCGCGCACCGGCGAGGTCTGGCCGCTCAACGTCGGGCAGGTCTACACCACGTTGCAACGCCTGGAGCGCGAGGGGCACGTCGAGTCCGACGACGCCGGCCGCGACGGCACCCAGAAGCGCTACCGGCTCACCGCCGACGGCGAGCGCGAGCTGTACGGCTGGCTGCGTACGCCGCCGCAGGCCGGGCCGCCACCCCGGGACGAGCTCGTCATGAAGGTGCAGGTGGCGATGCGGCTGCCGCAGGTGGACGTGACCGAGATCCTCCAGGCCCACCGGCGGCGGATCGTCGAGGAGATGCAGCACTACACGCACCTCAAGGCCGACGCCGCGCCGGAGGACGTCGGGCTCGGCCTCGTCGTCGACGCCGAGCTGTTCCGGCTGGAAGCGGTCGTCCGTTGGCTGGACGCGGCGGACGCCCGTCTGCGCTCCCGGCCGACGCCGCCCGTCGACGCCACCGGCGCGCCGCCCGCCGCCGACGCCCCCGCCGGTCGTACGACGCGGCCGGACCACGACCGGACGACAGGAGCCCGGCGATGAGCGTGGTGCTGAGCCTGCGACAGGTGTCCAAGGTGTACGGCGCCGGAGCCGCCGCCGTACACGCCCTGCGCGGGGTCGACCTCGACGTGGTCGCCGGTGAGCTTGTCGCGGTGATGGGCCCCAGCGGCTCGGGCAAGAGCACCCTGCTGACCATCGCCGGCACCCTGGAGGAGCCCAGCGCGGGCCAGGTCACGGTGTGCGGGTCCGACCTCTCCACGCTCTCTGTGGACGCCATCGCCCGGCTGCGTCGCCGGTCGCTCGGCTTCGTCTTCCAGGACCTGAACCTGCTCGCCGGCCTCTCCGCCGTCGAGAACGTGGCCCTGCCTCTGGAGCTGGACGGCATGGCCGCGCGTCCGGCGCGGGCCGCCGCCCTGCGGGTGCTCGACGAGCTGGGGTTGACCGACCGCGCCGGCCACTTCCCCGACGACCTCTCCGGCGGGGAGCGCCAACGGGTCGCGATCGCCCGCGCCGTCGTGGGGGACCGGCAACTGCTGCTCGCCGACGAGCCCACCGGCGCCCTCGACGCGGCCAACGGCGAAGCAGTCCTGCGGATGCTCCGCTCGGCCTGCAAGCGCGGCATCGCGGGAGTGCTGGTCACCCACGACGCCCAGCTCGCCTCCTGGGCCGATCGGGTGATCTTCATTCGGGACGGCCGCGTGGTCGACCAGACCACGCCGTCGGCCGGCCCGGACGCCCTGCTAGCCCCGGACCCGGCCCGGTGACCGCCACCGCGAGCCGCAGCCGGATGCCCAACCGGCCCACGGGCGGCGGGCTTGCGGCCCGCCGCGCGGTGATCCGCTGGGCGGTACGACTGTTCCGCCGCGAGTGGCGCCAGCAACTGCTGGCCATCGCGCTGCTCACCGTCGCGGTCACGGGTGCCACCTTCGGTCTGGCGGCGACCTGGAACCTCCCCGCGTCGAGCGATGCCACGTTCGGCCGCGCCGACCAGCTCATCCGGATCCCCGGCGACGACCCCGCCGAGCTGGACACCCGGGTCACCGCGGCTCGGGCGTGGTTCGGCACGATCGACGTGATCGGCCACCGGCGCGTGCCGGTGCCGGGGTTGTTCGACCCGGTGGACGTCCGGGCCCAGGACCCCGCCGGCGCGTACGGCGGTCCGATGCTCGCCCTGCGGCAGGGCCGCTACCCGACCGGGCCCGCCGAATTGGCGGTGACCGACGGGGTGGCAGCGGACCTGCGTGCCGGGCTCGGCGCCCGGGTCCCGCTCGGTGACGCCGACCGTGTGATCGTCGGGGTGGTGGAGAACCCGGCGGACCTGCACGACGAGTTCGCCCTCACCGACCCGGCGCACGCCGACCGGCCACAGTCGGTGACCGTCCTGGTGGCCGGTGACCGCGACACCATGGAGGCCTTCCGCGGGACCGTCGACGGCCCGCTGGTGCGCGAGTCCCGGCCGGCTGCCGAGCGCACCGTGCTCACCTTTGCCGCGCTGGCGCTGGCCACCGTCGGCCTGCTGCTCGTGTCGCTCGTGGCCGCCGCCGGGTTCGTGGTGCTGGCGCAGCGCCGGCTGCGCCAGCTCGGCATGCTGGCGGCGATGGGCGCGACCCGCCGACATCTGCGGCTGGTGCTGCTGGTCAACGGCACGGCCGTCGGGCTGGTCGCGGCGGTCTGCGGCACCGCCGCCGGGGTCGCCGCCTGGCTGGTCGCCGCCGGTTTCGTCGAGACCGCCGCCGGGCACCGCATCGGCCGGTTCGACCTGCCCTGGCTCACCATCGGCGCGGGCATGCTGCTGGCCGTGGTGACCGCGACCGCCGCCGCCTGGTGGCCGGCCCGCGCGGTCACGCGTACCCCGATCATGAGCGCGCTGTCGG
>NZ_RCVI01000437.1:0-6132 GCF_003667455.1 Micromonospora sp. CV4
CCCACGAAGGACGCGCCGGCACCCACCGCGCCGGCCACCGCCCGGGCCATCCCGGCCACCGCGCCCGCCACCGTGGACGCGCCCGCCGGAGCGCCCCCGGTCGGCGGGACGGCCAGGGTGGCGCCGGCCGGCACCGCCAGCGGATCGGTGATCCGGTTGTGCTCGGCCAGCAACCGCCAGCGCAGCGGCGAGCCGAGCGCGTCGTTGGCGAGCAGATCGAAGCGCACCCCTGAGCGGCCGGGTTCGGCGGCGCCGTCACCGGCGGCGACCACCGCGCTGCCCGGGGCGGCGGTCGGGGTGCTCGCCGCGGCCAGCTCCTCGGCGAAGCCGGCCTCCGCCTGATCGGCCGTCTCGGCGGCCCGGACCAGTTTCAACCGCAGCCAGGAGCGACGCGGCGAACCGTTGCCGGTGAACGCGTCGAATCGCTCGGCGACCGCGATGATCACGCCGGGCACGTTCCACGTCTTGCCCCAGACCAGCCGGACCAGCGGCGGACGCAGCCACCCGTGCTCGGCCGTGGAGTTCTCCGCCAGCATCCACAACGGACGGGTCAGCACCCGTACGTCCGCCGGACGGACCTGCGCCTCCACGAAATCCACGTCGAAGAGCAGGTCGAGCACCAGCTCGGTCCGGCCGCCGCCGGTGAAGACCAGCGGGTCGTCCGCCAGCCCGGCCCCGGTGAGCTGCCCACCGGCGGCCGCCCGATGGCGTACCCCGGCGAGCCGGGTCACCTGCACGGTCTCCGGGTTGAGCAGGCAGTCCACCCGCTCGCCGGAGGAGTCGATGAGGAAGGCGACGCGTTCCATCAGTCGCCCGCCTGTTCCCGATCCAGCCGGCCCGGATCGTCAGCGTCCAGCGCCGCCCCGGGCACCGTCCACAGCAGTCGGTCGTCGGGCAGCGCCGGCCACAGATCGCCGGTCACCGCCGACCACCCTCCGCCGGCCGGACCACGCCCCGACCCACCCGTCCACGCCCCGCCGGTGGTCGCCGCTGTCCTGTCGGGCCGGTGCCCGGGCCACGCCGGATCGTCGGGCAGTGCCGGCCAGGGTCCGCTGCCGGCGGCGCGGGCCACGTCCGCCGGGCCACCGGCCGTCGCGAGTTCGGCACCGGTCGGGCCCGTCCAGCCGGCTCGCCCGTCGGCCTCGCCCGGATGCCGCCCACGCGGCTCGTCGCCGGCCGCCGAACCCACGCCCGGCCGTCCCGCTCGACCACCGTCCGTCCCGAGCCCGCCCAGACGGACCCCGAACCCGTTCCGGCTGGCCTGGAATCCGTGCCGGCTGGCCTCGAACCCGTTCCGGCCCATGCCTTGCGTGCCCTGGCCGGCCTCGAATCTGTCCCCGCCGGCCTCGAAGCTGTTCGCGGCGGCCTCGGACCCGCTCCGGCCGGCCCTGGCACCGTTCCGGTCGGCCCTGGACGCGCTCCGGTCGGCCTCGAAGCCGTCGCCGCCCGTCCCGGGGCGCTTGGTTCCCGTCGAGTGCCTAGTTCCGCCCGCCGTGGACCGGCCTCTGTCCCGTTCATTCGCCGCGAACTCGGATCCGACAGTAGATCCTGGTGGGGAAGTGCCCCTGGAGGGTCCGAGATCCTCCAAGGTCCGGCCCGAGTCACGCGGGTCGAGCGTGGGGAGCGGAGGAGCCGGGGGGTGTTCGGGCCGGCCGTGGAAGGGGCCGGGGACCGCCGACGGGTGGACTGGACCGGGGACCGCGGGGCGGATCATCGGCCGGGATGACGCGACGACGTCCCCCACCTGCCCAGATCCCGGCGACTCGTCCCCGCGCATACCTGCGACAGCGCCGGAGGCAGCCCGTCGTCCCGATCCACCAAGCCCCGAACTGGCACCCGATGCGCCCGATCCCGTCGGCGCGGTCGACCCTGCCGCCGCACCCGGCCCGTCCGGCGAAGCGAACTCACGGCGAAAGCGCAGTCGGGCTGGCCCCGTCCCGCCGGCCGCCGGGCCACCCGACGCCCCGAACTCGATCCCCGTGCCGAAAACTCCGGCGCTGCCGGGAGCACCCGCGACGGCGTAGTCGCCGCTCCCGCCGAGTCTGCCGTCCCGACCGGACGAACTGCCGGTGCCGGACGTGCCCCGCCGCGCATCGCCGAGTCCACCGACTGCCCCTGACGCGCCCTCGAAGAGCCGGGATCCACCCGTCGCCCGCCAACCCTCCGGCCCTCCGAACCCACCCGCCGGGCCGGCGGTGAACCGGTGACCGCCCGATCCCTCGGCAGCTCCGATCACCCCACCACCGGCGCCCCGGGCGGCGTCCTCGCGGCCGGTCCGGCCGTGGTGTCCGTCCGTACCATCGCCGGGAGGACCGGTCGAGGCACGGCCCGCCGGGGATCCGTCGAGGTCCAGGTCCTCCAGCAGGCCGGGAGCGTGTGCGGCGACCAGGTCCAGCCAGTGCTGCGGTGGCTCCCCGAAGCGGCGCGGCGCGGGCGCACGGACCTCCGACGGCCGCTGCCCGGCCGCGCCGACGGGTTCGAGACGCCCGGCGAGGCGCTGGACCGCCCCGGCCGCCGAGCGCAGCCGGCCGGCCAGCCAGCTACGCGGGAGTCGGCGCGGTCGCACCGCCGGTCTCCAACTCCAGGCCCTCGTAGCGCAGGGTCAGCGACGCGATGGCGATCTCGTGGCTGAGTGTGTTGAGGTGCGCCCCGCGCCACCGGGTGGGCCAGGCGTCGATCAGGTTCCAGCGCAGCACCTCGGCGGTCCCGACGGAGTCCAGCAGCACCACCGAGACATTGCGGCGGTTGAGTGTGCCCTGGGCCGTGGCGTGCACCCAGTCCCACAGCTCCCGGGACGCGGTGAGCCCGAAATGCAGCGTCACCGGCTCGTACTCCGCCTGGCCCGGCACCATCCGCATCCGGCCCAGGCCGTGCTCCCGGTACGGCTGGCCGGGAATGTTCACCTCCAGCCCGCTCATCTCGGTGAAGTGGCCGTTGGTGACGCCGTTGATGAGCAGCCGGAAGTTGTACGCCCGGTACGGGTCGACCGGAGCGCCCGGCTGCGGGGTGGCTGTGGTGGGCATGTCAGCCTCCGATCGTCTCGGTCTCGGTGCCGCCGGCCCACTGGCTCAGCTTGAACACCACGAATTCGGCGGGCTTGACGACGGCGATACCGATATGGGCGATCACCATGCCCGCGTCGCGGACCTCCACCGGGTTGGTCTCCTCGTCGCACTTGACGAAGAACGCCTCCTCGGGGCTGCGCCCCAGCAGCGCGCCGTCGCGCCACACCCGGGTCAGGAACGCCCCGATGTCGCGCCGGATCGAGCGCCAGAGGGTGAAGTCGTTGGGCTCGAAGACCATCCACCGGGTGCCGTTGGCGATGGCCTGTTCGATGGCGATGCTGAGCCGGCGTACGTTGAGGTAGCGCCATTCGCTGGCCTCGGCGGCGAGCGTACGGGCGCCCCAGACGCGGATGCCCTCACCGGCGAAGTAGCGGATGACGTTGACGCCCTTGGGGTTGAGCACGTCGTGCTCCGGTCGGGTGACCAGGTAGCCCAGGTCGACGGCGCCGCGTACCGGTTCGTTGGCCGGCGCCTTGTGCACGCCGCGCAGGGCGTCGGTGCGGGCCCAGATGCCGGCCAGGTGTCCGCTCGGCGGGGTCAGCTCCAGTTCACCGCTGATCGGGTCACGGACGCGCAGCCACGGGTAGTAGAAGGCGCCGAACTCCGACTGCCGGGGCCGGTACGCCGCCCCGTCGTGGCCGCCCGAGCCGCCGGGACCGGCGGAACCGCCGCCCGAGCCGCCGGAGCCGCCGCCCGCGCCCTCGGCGGGCTTGGGGGGCTTGCCGGAGGACGGCGTGGCGACCCGGGTCAACGCGGAGATGTCGTCGATGTCGGGCGCCGGGTCGCAGATCGCCACCATGGTGCGGGTCCGCTCGGCCATGCTCAGCAGCGCCTCGTGCGCGACGACGTCGTGGAAGCCGGGCGCGGCGATGATGGAGATCTCGTCGATCGCCTCCAGCAGTTGCAGGCCGCCGCGCCGCTGCCCGGTGCCGGTGATCGCGCCGCCCTCACCGACGTTGACCACCCAGCAGCGGGCGCCGCCGTTGTCCAGGAAGCCGAAGACCGCCCGGGCCAGCGGGGTGCTCTCGGCCTGCTCCCCGCCGGCGTAGAGCCGCAGGAACTCGGTCCAGTTGTTGACCGGCACCGCCTTGCCCAGTTGGGCGGAGCGGTCCGGGGCGACGCCGACGAAGGCGGCGATGCTGGTGCTCGCCGGTCCGATCGGTCGGGCGCCACTGGGGACCTCCTCGACGTAGATGCCGGGGGAGAAGTAGCTGGGCATCGGTCCTCCTGTACGGGTGGGCGTCAGCGGGTCGGTGGCGCGCAGACGATGACGATGTCGGGCTCGGCGGGGTCGACCTCGGCGGTGAGCACGAGCCCACGCCCGGTCAGCCGGAGCCGGACCGGGCCCGGGTGGTCGGGGTCGTGCGGTACGCCGACGATCAGGAACCGGCCGTCGGGGTCGGTGCGGGTGACGGAGGACGTGCCGGGCAGTTCGACCCGCATCGCGGCGAGGGGTTGCTCCTCGGGGCCGACCACCCGGCCGGTGAGGGTGCGCAGGCCCAGTTGCCGTAGCCGCAGCGGTTGCAGCACCGGTGGCGCGGCCGGGGTCGGGTGCTCCACCTGCGCCGGTACGTCGATGAGCAGCCCGGGGCGTGGCGCGGCGCCGAACGCGGTCCAGAGCGGCGCCTCGCCGGCCTCCAGCACCACCGGGTAGCGACCGTCGCGGGTCGCGGCGGTGAGCACCCGGTCCAGCCGGGGCAGCCCGGCGGGACCGGTCACGCAGAGCAGGTAGCGGACCGTGAACCGGTACGGCTCGCGGACCGCGCCGCTGGTGCGGGTCTGCCGCGCCGGACGCAGTTCGAGGGGCCAGAGGGTGAGCCCGGCGGCGTCGCCGTCGGTACGGGGCGGGCCGATCGGGACGGTCTGCCCCGCCGCGCTGGTCAGCCAGGCGGCCAGCTCGGCGGTTGCCGTCTCGATCGGTCCGCGCCCGTCGGTGCTCATCGCGGCGGCGTCCCCTGGATCCGGTACGCGATGGCCTCGTTCCACACGTGCGGGTAGACGCCGATCTCGAAGTAGCGGGTGAACCGGTTGATCGGCGCGTTGGTGTGGTCGTGGTAGAGCAGCCACACCGGCGCGATGGTGAACAGCACGTAGTTCGCCAGGACCAGCGGGATGTAGAGCGGGCCGAGCAGGCGGCCCTGGAAGATGTGCACGTCCTCGTGCCGCTGGATGCCGGGGCTGGAGCCGGCGCAGACGGTGCCGATGGTGGTGGCGTAGCGGGGGGACACCCCCTCCACCACGCTGACCCGGCCGCTGCCCTGCGAGGAGGGCCGGTCCAGTGAGTGCCCGAAGAGCAGGTGCACGGCCAGGTAGATGGCCCCGACGACCGTGTTCAACAGGCTCCAGGTGTGGTCGACGACGAAGAGGAAGATGCCGCGGGCGTCCGAGGCGTACACCCCGGCGGAGGCCGCGGCCCAGCCGAAGACCGCGCCGACCAGCAGGCCCACGACGGCGCCGACCAGCAGCCCGATCGGGCCGCCGGCCAGGAGGCCGAGCAGGGCGCCGAAGCCCACCTGGACCGCCGCGCTGAGAATTCCGAAGACCATGACGTCACCCCTCAGACCCAGGAGCGGAAGACTCGGGGCTCACGACCCTGCGCGACCTGGGTCGGCGACGGTTGGGTCGCCTGCCGGTTGCCGGGCGGGAACTGGTTGACGCCGAGCGCGGCGGAGAAGATGACCAGCGCGTTGAAGAACGCGATGATCCACTTTTCGCCGCCGGCGTCGTCGGCGAACGCCGCGGTCACGTAGGACAGCAGGAGCGCGATGGCGATGGCGATCCACTTGCGGAGCTTGTCGCCACTGGGGCCGATCAGCCCGCCGATCACGTTGGTGGCCAGCAGCGTGGCGGCGCTCGCGCCGGCGAGGCTGCCCAGGGCGGCCCAGGTGAAGAGATCGTTCACGGCGATCCCCCTTTTCTGATGGTGCGACCGGGATGTGGTGGTGGTGAGGTCCGGTGCTCCCGGGGGAGCACCGGCGCCGGTCGCCGTCGTGGCGGGGCGGCCGGGCCGGGCGTGGCCGGCAGGGCCGGCCACCGGATGGATCAGCCGGGCCCGGGAGCGCCGGCG
>NZ_RCVI01000341.1:0-6056 GCF_003667455.1 Micromonospora sp. CV4
CGCGTACGCGGCCCGCGTCGCCCCGGGCCAGCAGCGCCAGCCGGGCGCCCCGGGCCGCGTACGCGTGCGCGACGGCCCGACCGACGCCGGCGCTCGCGCCGGTCACGACCACGGTCTGCGTCACGGCGCACCCTTCTGCCGGGTGGCGATGTCGGACAAGCGGTTGAGCGTCTCCCGGTTCCGCAGGTGCAGCACGAGATCATTGATCTTGTTGCGGACCCAGCGCAACGGGCCGGCGGCGAAGTCCTCCCCGATGCGGACCCGGGTGGCGTCCCCGCCGACCGGTTCCAGGGTGAAGGCCACGATCGCCTCGCCGGCCGGCCAGAGACCGGCCCGGAGCACGAGCCGGTGCGGCGGTTCGCAGACCAGCACGGTGGAGGCGTCCTGCAAGGAGAACGGCCACGGACCGGCCCGGTGGTGCAGCTGGCTGCCCACCCTCGGCCAGGCCTCGTCCACGTCCCGCACGTGCGCGGTGCCGACCACCCAGTCGCTGTACGTCCACCCGTCGGCGAGCACGTCGAAGACCTGCTGCGGGGGAGCGTCGATCACTTTCTCCACAATCGCCACTGGACTCCCATACCCCACCGGGACGGTGGCTAACGGGCCCGCGGGTTAGCTTCTCCGGGGCGGCGGGTAAGGCCGACGCGGAGCACCGCCCGCGACGCTGCCCCAGCGCGTCGGCGACGACGTTTACTCCTCGGGGCGCAGGGAACCCGCCGCCTGTGCGACAGGACCAGGAGGATCCGGATCAGCGCAGGTCAGCCCCGGTGTACGCCGGTGCTGGCCGGGCCGGCTCCGGGCCTGTCGAGGGCACCCGACCCGTTCTCTACGACGCGGTGCTGCTGGACCGGGACGGCACCCTGATCGAGGACGTGCCCTACAACGGCGACCCGGAGAAGGTGCGGCCGGTGCCGGGGGCGCGCGCCGCGCTGGACCGGTTGCGGGCCGCCGGGCTGCGGCTGGCGGTGGTGACGAACCAGTCCGGCCTGGCCCGTGGCTACTTCAGCGAGGAGCAGATGCGGGCGGTGCACGCCCGGATCGAGGAGCTGCTGGGCCGCTTCGACGCGTGGTTGGTCTGCCCGCACGACGACGCCGACGGCTGTGACTGCCGCAAGCCGGCCCCCGGCCTGGTGCACGCCGCCGCCCGCCAGCTCGGCACGAGCGCGTCGCGCTGCGTGCTGGTGGGCGACATCGGCCGGGACGTGGCCGCCGCGATGGCGGCGGGGGCGGCGGGGGTGCTGGTGCCCACCCCGGTGACCCGACCCGAGGAGATCGCCGCCGCCGGGTGGCTGGCCGGCGACCTACCGGCGGCCGTGGATGAGATCCTGCGCCGCCAGCAGGCGGTGCACCCCGCGTCGGGGCCGGCCGGTCAGCGGGTGGGGACAGCGCTGGTGGTGCGCTCGGACTCGGCCGGGGACGTGCTGGTGACCGGGCCGGCGATCCGCGCCGTCGCGGCCGGGGCACAGCGGGTGGTGCTGCTGTGCGGGCCACGGGGACGCGCCGCCGCCGACCTGCTGCCCGGTGTCGACGAGATCATCGAGCATCCGCTGCCGTGGATCGACCCCGCTCCGGAGTCGGTCGACGCGGACGCCATGCGGACCCTGACCACGCGCCTCGCCGCGGTCGGCGCGGACGAGGCGGTGGTGTTCACCTCGTTCCACCAGTCCGCCCTGCCCCTGGCGCTGCTGTTGCGGATGGCGGGAATCCGCCGGATCGCCGCCATCAGCGACGACTACCCGGGTTCCCTGCTGGACGTCCGACACCGGGTACCCGCCGGCGTCCCCGAACCCGAACGTGCCCTCTCCCTCGCCGCCGCCGCCGGCCACCGGCTGCCCGTCGACGACGAACCCGTGCTCCGGCTCCGGCAGGACGCCCTTCCGTACCGACCGGCCGACCTCGGCGCCCCCGGCTACGTGGTGCTGCATCCGGGCTCGGCCGCGTCGAGCCGGGCCTGCCCGCCCGAGTTGGCGGCCCGGATCGCCGGGTCGCTGACCGCCGCCGGGCACCGGGTGCTGGTCACCGGCGGCCCCGACGAGCGTGCGGTCACCGCCCGGGTCGCGGCGGCCGGCGGCACCGACCTGGGTGGCCGGACGGACCTGCCGGGCCTGGCCGCGATCGTGGCCGACGCCGGCGCGGTGGTGGTCGGCAACACCGGGCCCGCGCACCTGGCCGCCGCGGCCGGGGTGCCGGTGGTGAGTCTCTTCGCGCCGACCGTCCCGTTCGGCCAGTGGGGGCCCTACCGGGTGCCCACCGTCCGGCTCGGCGACGCCGGTGCGCCCTGCCGGGACACCCGGGCGGCCAGCTGCCCGGTGCCCGGACATCCGTGCCTGAGCGGCGTCGACCCGGCCGAGGTGGTCGAGGCGCTGCGGGTGCTGGTCGGCAGCGGTGGTGGCGGCCGATGAACGTCCTGCTCTGGCACGTGCACGGCTCCTGGACCACGTCGTTCGTGCACGGCGGCCACCGCTACCTGATCCCGACCACACCCGACCGCGGCCCCTACGGCCTCGGCCGTGCCCGCACCTACCCCTGGCCCGACAGCGCCGTCGAGGTCGCCCCCGCCGACCTGCCCGGCACCGCCGTCGACCTGGTGATCCTGCAACGCCCCGAGGAGGTCGACCTCGCCGAGGAGTGGCTGGGCCGCCGGCCCGGCCGTGACGTCCCGGCCATCTACGTCGAACACAACACGCCCAAGGGCGACGTGCCCAACACCCGGCATCCGATGGCCGACCGCGACGACCTGCTCATCGCACACGTCACCGGGTTCAACCAGATCTTCTGGGACACCGGCGCCAGCCGCACCACGGTGGTCGACCACGGGATCGTCGCGCCCGCCGTGTCGTACACCGGTGAGCTGGACCGGCTCGCCGTGGTGATCAACGAGCCGGTCCGCCGTGGCCGGGTCACCGGCACCGACCTGCTGCCCCGGTTCGCCGAGATCGCACCGCTGGACGTGTTCGGCATGGGCGTCGCCGGCCTGGCCGACCATCTCGGGCTGCCCGCCGACCGGCTCACCAGCCACGACGACGTACCCCAGGACCGGATGCACGCCGAACTGGCCCGGCGGCGCGCGTACCTGCACCTGTGCCGGTGGACCTCGCTCGGGCTCAGCCTGATCGAGGCGATGGCGATCGGCATGCCGGTCGTCGCGCTCGCCACCACCGAGGCGGTGACGGCGGTGCCCCCGGAGGCGGGGGCCCTGGCCACCCGGATGGACACCCTGCTCGACGCCGCCCGTCGGTTCATCGCCGAGCCGGTGGCCGCGCGTCAGGCCGGCGCGGCGGCGCGAACGGCCGCGCGGGACAGGTACGGCCTCGACCGTTTCCTCGCTGACTGGGACCGGCTGCTGGAGGAGGAAGTATGCGGATCGCGATGATCTCGGAGCACGCCAGCCCGCTCGCCATCCTCGGAGGGGAGGACGCCGGCGGCCAGAACACGCACGTCGCGGAGTTGTCCGCCGCGCTCGCCGACGCCGGGCACGAGGTGCGGGTCTACACCCGCCGGGACGCGCTCGACCTGCCGGTGACCGTCCGCAGCCCGGACGGGTACGACGTGGTGCACGTGCCGGCCGGTCCGGCCGAGCCGGTGGCCAAGGACGCGCTGCTGCCGCACATGCGGGAGTTCGGCCGGTGGCTGGTGGAGCGGTGGCGGGGCGGGGACTGGGTGCCCGAGGTGATCCACGCGCACTTCTGGATGAGCGGCCTGGCCGCGCTGAACGCGGGCCGGCAGACCGGCGTGCCGGTGGTGCAGACGTACCACGCGCTGGGCACCGTGAAGCGCCGCTACCAGGGCGTGCAGGACACCAGCCCGGCCCGGCGGATCTCCTACGAGCGGGAGTTGGGCCGCTCGGTGGACCGGGTGGTCGCGCAGTGCCGCGACGAGGTCGGTGAGCTGGTCCGGATGGGGGTGCCCCGGTCCCGGATGACCGTCGTGCCCTCCGGGGTCAACCTCGCCTCGTTCGGCCCGCTCGGGCCGGCCGCCGACCGCGAGCCGGGCCGGCCCCGGATCCTGACCGTGGGCCGGCTGGTCGAGCGCAAGGGCTTCCAGACGGTGGTCCGCGCGATGGCGCTGGTGCCGGACGCCGAGTGCGTGGTGGTGGGCGGGCCGCCCGAGGGGCTGCTGGAGACCGACCCGTACGCCCGGCGGCTGCGGGCGCTGGCCGAGTCGTGCGGGGTGGCCGACCGGGTACGGCTGGTCGGCGCGGTGCCCCGGGAGGAGATGGGCCGCTGGTACCGCTCGGCGGACCTGCTGGTCGCCGCCCCCTGGTACGAGCCGTTCGGGTTGACCCCGCTGGAGGCGATGGCCTGCGGGGTGCCGGTGGTCGGCACCGCGGTGGGCGGCATCCGGGACACCGTGGTCGACGGGACGACCGGTGATCTCGTGCCGGCCCGCGACCCACGTGCGCTGGCCACCGCGATCCAACGGCTGCTCGACGACCGCATCCGGCGCTTCCGGTACGCCACCGCCGCGCGCGAGCGGGCCCGGTCGCGGTACTCCTGGGCGGCCACGGCCGAGCGACTGGCGGAGCTCTACGGCGAGGTGGCCGCCGTGCGCCGACCGAGCCGGGTGGTGGCCTGATGCCGGCGGGCAGCCTGCTCGACACCCACCTGACGAACCTCGCCGCGGCACTGGGACCCTACCGGCGGTGCGAGTCGCAGTTGGCGCGCTGGGGTGCGGAGCTGGCGCACCGCCTGGCGGCCGGTGGACGGTTGCTGGTCGCCGGCAACGGCGGCAGCGCGGCCGAGGCCCAACACCTCACCGCCGAACTCGTCGGCAAGCTCCATCACGACCGGCAGCCGCTGTCCGCCATCGCCCTGCACGCCGAGACCAGCGCCGTGACCGCCATCGCCAACGACTACGGCTACGCCGACGTCTACGCCCGCCAGGTCCGCGCCCACGGTCGACCCGGCGACATCCTGCTCCTGCTCAGCACCAGCGGCACCAGCGCCAACCTGCTCACCGCCGCGCACGCCGCCCGCGACGCCGGCCTCACCACCTGGGCGCTCACCGGTCCCGCCCCGAACCCCCTCGCCGACGCCTGTGCCGACGCCCTCACCGTCGCGTCCCCCGACTCCCAGGTCGTCCAGGAACTGCACCTCGTCACCAGCCACCTGCTCTGCGAATACCTCGAACAGGAGCTGCCCGCCGCGCTGGCCGCTGCCACCCGGCACGCGCCGCCCGAGCCCGCACCGGCCGGTCGGCTCCCGTCCGGGCCGGTGCGCACGGGGGTCGAGGTGGTGCTCGACGGCGGGACCGGACAGCAGGTCGACGCGTGAGGATGAGGAGGAAAGCGTGAGGGGACCCGTGGTGGTGGTCGGGGACACCCTGCTCGACCGGGACGTGGAAGGGATCGTGAACCGGCTCTGCCCGGACTCCCCGGTGCCCGTGCTCGACGAGACGACGGCCACCGACCGGCCCGGGGGCGCCGGCCTGGCGGCGGTCTTCGCCGCCGCGCAGGGCGCCGAGGTGGTGCTGGTGACGGCGCTCGCCGACGACGCGGGTGGCGCCCGGCTGAGCGCGTTGCTGACGGCCGCCGGCGTGCAGGTGTACCCGCTGGCCCTGTCCGGCGCGACGCCGGAGAAGATCCGCCTGCGGGCCCGGGGTCGGGTCCTGCTGCGCCACGACCGCGGTGGCGCCTCCGGCGAACCGGGCCAGCCCTCCGACGAGGTGCTGCGGGTGCTCGGGGCGGCGTCGGCGGTGCTGGTCAGCGACTACGGCCGGGGCGTCGCCCGGCAACCCGCGCTGCGCGCCGCGCTGGCCGCCACCCGCGCCCCGGTGGTGTGGGACCCGCATCCGCGCGGCCCGGCGGCGGTGCCCGGCGTGCACCTGGCCACCCCGAACGAGTCGGAGGTGCGCGAGCTGGTCCCGGCGCTGCCCGGGGCGTCCCGCCTGGCGACCGCCTCGCGGGGAGCGCAGGGTCTGCGCCGGCGCTGGCGGGCCGGCGCCGTGGCGGTGACGCTGGGCGGGGACGGCGCGCTGCTCTGCCACGCCGGGTCGACGCCGCTGGTGGTGCCCACCCCGGGCAGCGCCGAGGGGGACACCTGCGGCGCCGGCGACCG
>NZ_RCVI01000131.1:0-5967 GCF_003667455.1 Micromonospora sp. CV4
GTCCCTCCCTTCCTCGGTCGATCATGGAGTTGTGGTGGGTGACAAGAGCCGCGGATCAGGGTCATCCGGGCACCACAACTCCATGATCGACCGAGGAAGGGAGGGACGGGCGGACAGAGACGGGGCGGGACTTCGCACCGGGCCGCCTCGGCGGTAGCGTTGCGCCACACTCCCGGCCCGCGGGGCGGTAGACCGCCGACGCTGGCGCCCCGATCGTACGGAGGATGGTGCATGTCCATCGGCGCTGAGCCGCTCGCAGCACGCGACGATGCGGCCTCGCGGCCGAGCTTCGAGCTCACGCTGCGCGGCTACGACAAACGCCAGGTCGACCGACACCTGGAGCAGCTCGACGGTCAGATCGCGATGCTGAGTGGGGAGCACGGGCGCTCCGCCGTCCGGGTCCGTGAGCTGACCGCCGAGGTGCAGCGGCTGCGCGCCGAGCTGGCCGAGCTGCGCGAGCAGCCGGTGCAGGTGGACCGCGCCTCGTTCCAGGATCTGGGCCCGATGGTCGGCGAGATCCTGGCCCTCGCGGAGAAGCAGGCCGCCATGATCAGCCAGTCCGCCACGGACCTGGCCAACGAGCTGCGCGCCGAGGCCGAGCGAGTCCTCGCCGACACCCGCGAGCGGGCCGCGCAGGCGCGCCAGGACCTGGCGGAGGAGCTGGCGGCCCGGCGCGCCGAGCAGGAGCAGGCCCACGAGGAGCGGCGCAGCATGGCCGAGGCCGAGCTGACCGCGATCCGGGAGCACGCGGAGCAGCTGCGCGCCGAAGGTGAGGCCGCCAACGAGCGCGCCCAGAACGAGGCGAAGCGGATCACCGAACAGAGCGCGCAGCAGCTCAACCAGACCCGGGTCGCCGCCGACGCGCTGATGAAGTCGGCCCGTACCCAGATCCAGCAGGAGCTGCAGGCTGCCCGGGCCAAGAGCCAGCAGGAGCTGGCCCAGTGGCAGGCCGGGATCGAGCGCGACGTCAATGAGCGGCGGACCGTCGCCGAGCAGGAGATCGCCGAGCAGCGGGCCGCCGCGGAGCGGGAGTTGGCCGAGCAGCGCAGCGCGACCGAGCAGCAGATCGCCGCGCTGCTGGCCGAAGCGCAGCAGCACGTGACCGACCTGCGCAACCGGGCCGACGAGCAGGCCGCCACCCACCAGGAGCAGCTCGCCGCCCTCCAGCAGGACATCGAGGAGCGCCGGCAGGAGTCGACCCAGCTGCACGCCGAGCTGGAGTCCGCCCAGCAGCAGCTCGCGGAGGTGCGCCAGGAGGGAGAGACCCTGGAGAACGAGCTGTCCCGGTTGCAGCAGCGGCTGGGTGAGGTCCGTCGGGACCTCACCGCCGAGAGCGCCCGGCTGGACGAGGCTCGACGGGCCGGAGACTCCGCCGAGCGGCACGCCAAGGACGTCCGGGCCCGGGTGCAGCGGGAGGCGAAGCGGGTGGCCGACCTGGCCGCCGCCGCCGTCATGGCCGCCGCCGCGGGTGGCACGGAGACCGCCGAGTACCCGATGGTGGGCAACCGCTCCGGCGCCGAGCGACCCGGTGCTGAGCGGCCCGGTGTCGAGCGGCTCAGTGCCGAGCGGCCCGGAGTCGAGCGGCCCAGTGCCGAGCGGCCCGGAGTCGAGCGGCTCGGTGTTGACCGGCACAGCGCCGATCGGCACGACGACCAGTCCGGCAACGACCAGTCCGGCAACGACCAGTCCGGGAGTGACCGGCCGAGCGACGACCAGCCCACGGAGGACCCGGCAGCGGCTGCCGACCGTACGGCCGCTGCGGAGGAACCCACCGCGGACGTCGACCCGACCTTCACGCGACCCGGCGGCACCGGCGAACCGGCCCCCGTGCCGTTCCTGCCCTTCGGCCAGCCGGTCAGCGAGAACGGCGCCGCCCGGCACTCGGCCTGAGGTGGGTCCGGCCCGGAGTTGGCGGTTCTGCTCGGAACGGGGGCCGGTGGGTCACCGGAGCTGACAGGCTGGTCTGGCCGTCGTGCTCCCGCGGCGGCACCGGCCCGGCGACCGTGAGGAGCACCCGGTGACCGACCGACCGGAGGAGTTCGACCTGCTCGTCGTGGGCGGCGGCAAGGCCGGCAAGACGTTGAGCATGGACGTCGCCCGATCCGGCCGGCGGGTGGCGATGGTCGAACGCGGCATGATCGGCGGCAGCTGCATCAACGTCGCGTGCATCCCGACCAAGGCGCTGGTCACGAGCGCCCGCGCCGCCCGCCAGCTCCGCGGCGCGGCCGCACTCGGCCTGGTGGTTGAGGGTGGCCGGGTCGACGTGGACCTGCTGCGCGCCCACAAACAGGACGTCGTCGAGGGGATGGTGGCCGCCAACCGGCAGCAGTTCCTCGACTCCGGCCTGCACCTGGTGATCGGTGCGGCCCGGTTCGTCGGCCCCCGCACCGTACGGGTGTCGGTGTCCGACGGTGGCGAACGGCTCCTGCGCGGCGCCGACGTGGTGATCAACACCGGCACCCGCCCGCACCTGCCGTCGGTGCCCGGGATGGCCGAGGCCTCGGTGCTGACCAGTGACACCCTGCTGCACCTGGACCGGCTGCCGGGCCGACTGGTGGTGCTCGGCGGTGGCACCGTCGGGGTGGAGTTCGCGCAGATGTTCGCGTCGTTCGGCAGTGCGGTGACGCTGATCGAGGGTGGCCCACGGCTGCTCACCCGCGAGGATCCCGACGTCGGCGACGCGGTGATGCGGATCCTGCTCGACGACGGCATCGACGTACGCGCCGGCACGACGGTCGCCCGGATCGACCGCGACGCCGACGGCACGGTCCGGGTGACGCTGGACGACGGCAGCCTGGTGACCGGGGACGACGTGCTGGTCGCGGTCGGCCGCGAGCCGGTCACCGACGGGCTCGGCCTGGACGCCGCCGGCGTGCGGGTGAACGACCGTGGCTTCGTGGCGGTCGACGAGTACCTGCGGACCAGCGCCGAGCGGACCTGGGCGGCCGGGGACGTCGCCGGAACCCCGCAGTTCACCCACGCCTCGCTGGACGACTACCGGATCATCCGGGCGAACCTGGCGGGTGAGCGGCGCAGCACGGCCGGGCGGCTCATCCCGTACACCGTCTTCACCACCCCGGAGCTGGCCCGGGTCGGTGTCACCGAGACCGAGGCGCGCCGCGCCGGGTACGACGTCCAGGTGGCCCACCTGCCGGTCGCCGCGATCCCCCGGGCCCGCACCCTGCGCCAGACCGAGGGGATGTGGAAGGCGGTGGTCGACGCCGAAACCGACCAGATCCTCGGCGCGGCGTTGCTCGGCGCCGAGGCCGGTGAGGTGATCACCTCGGTGCAGCTGGCCATGCTCGCCGGGATGCCGTGGACCGCCCTGCGGGACGCGGTCATCACCCACCCGACGATGACCGAGGGCCTCAACCTGCTCTTCGCCGCGCTCCAGTCCCGCCCGGTGCGCTAGTCGGCGCCGAGGGTCGGCTGGTCAACGCCGCTGGTCTCCGGGCTGGCCGGCGATCTCGGCGCGGACCCGGTGCTGGAAGGCGCGCGCCTGCGTGCCGGTGGGCGACGGCCCCCCGTGCCGCGCGGCGACCGCCCGACCGATCACCTCGGCCGGGTCGCCGGCGTCGATCAGGCGCCGCCCGGCCTCCACCTTGGACAGCCAGACGCCGTCGCGGTGACGCACCAGGGATCGGCAGGCGCCGAGCACCGCGTCCTCCGCGCCGGGCGCGGGCCGGTCGTCCGGCGGCGTCGGCAGGGCCAGCCACCAGGACAGCGCCTCGATCAGCAGGCGGCGCAGGTCGGCCGGGGTCAGCTCGGCGAAGACCTCCCCCGCCGGCGGACCGAGCAGTGGCAGACCGCTCTGGTGCAGGATGCTGCGGTCCAGCCCGTACCAGAACCGGCCGTCGACCGCCGGCCGGTCGGCCGGGTCGAGCGTGCGGCGGAACGGCATGCCGGACCCGGTGTTCAGCTCGACCTCGAAGCCGGGCTCGGGGCTGCCGGCGGCGGCCACCTCCCGCCGGTAGACGACCAGCTCCAGCCCGCGTGCCGGGCAGGGCAGCGCCTCGTGCCGCAGCCGCGCCACCAGCGCCCGCTTGTCGGCCTCGCTCAGCGGCCCGGCGCAGAGCAGCGCCACGTCCACGTCGCTGCGGCCCGCCTGGTACGCGCCGAGCCCCACCGAGCCGGCCGCGTACGCGCCCACCAGGTCGTCGCCGAGCACGTCACGGGCGGCGTCGACCAGCTCGTCGAGGTAGCGCCGAAGATCAGAATCCACGCCTCATCCTCACCCCCGCCCGGCACCGCCGCGGAACCGGGTCGCCCGGTCGTCGGCGGCCTACCCGGCGTAGAGGAGCAGCAGGCCGGCGACGGTGTAGGCGACCATCAGCGCCAGCAGGGGGAGCTGGCCGGCCACGGCCCGGGCCCGGGGGAACAGGTACAGGGCGCGGTCGTGCGCGAGCAGCGTGCCGAGCAGGTGCCCGAGGATGATGACGGTGATCTGGAGAGTGGCCACCCCGGACGGCGTGACCAGGCCGGTGTGCGGTTCCCAGCCGGCGGTGCCGAACCAGTTCGCGCCGGTGTCCAGCGGGTCGGAGAGCAGCGCGACGGTGCGCTGACCCTCCAGGATCAACAACGAGTAGTAGTGGGCCACCAGGTAGCCCACGGCGATCGGCACGATGGAGTGGGCGAGTTCGCCGGGCAGCCCGCGGGCGTCGGCGCCGGCGGGCCCACCGCGGCCGATCCGGGTCGCCGCCCCGGTGGCGACGAGGTACGCCGCGGCGACGGCGGTGATGACCAGGATCAGCCCGGCGCTGCCGGTGACCACCGGGGGCAGGCCGTTCTCCTGGCTGAAGCGCAGCCAGGCCGGCGCGTTGGAGAGGCTGTCGAACATGGTCGACCCGAGCAGCACGATCACCACGGCGACCAGCCCGGGGCGGGGCCGCAGCCCGGCGATCCCGTCGAGCGGGTTACGCCACACCAGCACGCCGTCCGCCGCGCGGCCGACCGGGGCGAGGTGGCCGACCAGCGCGCTGTACACCTCGAACGGGTCGGCCCGGTCGAACCAGCCCGCGCCGAACAGCGCCGCCCCGGCGAGCATGAGCACGGCGTACCCGGCGAGCCAGGCGGTGATGACCGGCAGGGTGGCCCGGTCGGGCGCGACCAGTTCCAGCCAGACGAACCCGAACAGGGCCACCGCCGCCGGCCAGAGCCCCAGGCCGGCCGGCAGCTCGCGCAGGCCGCGCTCCGGGTCCCGGCGCCTCGCCAGCGCGGCGAGCAGATGGACGGTACGCAGCGGGTTGACCGCCCGCCAGACGGGGCCGAGCAGCAGCGACACGGGCACCAGCCCGACCCAGAGCAGCACGTAGAGCACCCCGGCCGTCGGGTTGTCCGGCGTGTCCGGCCCGGCCAGCAGGCCGAGGCAGAACCAACCGGCGGCAAGCAGGCCCAGCCCGCGCAGTGCCCACCGGAAGGCGGGCGCGTCGACGAGTCGGGCCAGCGGCTCCGGCACGGGCCGTCCGCCGGTCGCGTCCCGGTCGAGCCGCGGCTCGCGCCACAGCAGGCCCAGCGCGAGGAACGTGACGACCAGGGTCAGGGCGGCGGCGACGACGAGCTGCGGCAGGGTGATCGGCAGGTCCTGACGGCCGCCGACGCCGTGCGCCAGCACCGCCGGGGCGCCGGTCATGGTGCTCAGCGGACGACGAGCTGGAAGAGCACCAGCTCGGACTCGTGCGTCTCCACCTCGAACAGCCCGGTCTTCTCGGCGCGGAACTCCACCGACGCGGGCGTGCCGGCCGGCAGTCGGGCGCCCAGGTCGTAGCCGTGCACGTGCAGCTCGTCGGCGACGTCCGAGGTGACCGTGATCCGGACCAGCTCACCCTTACCCACGGTGACCCGCCCGGTGGGTGGGTCGACCCGCCGCTTGGCGATCGTCACGGTGATCTGCCGGTCCACCGCCGGCGTGCTGGCGCTGGATGTGGGACTGCCCGACGGTGTGGCCGCCGTGGTGGGGCTGGGCGGTGC
>NZ_RCVI01000130.1:0-5943 GCF_003667455.1 Micromonospora sp. CV4
ATAAGAGACAGGTACCGGGGCCGGGTGGTCCCGGCCCGTCGGCACCGCCCCCGCCGCTGGGCGGCGCCGGCTTCACCTCGCGGTACGGGCTGGTCCGGCCGCGTGAGGGGCGCTACCTGGCCGGGGTCTGCGCGGCCATCGGACGAGCCACCAACACCGATCCGGTGCTCTGGCGGGTGCTGCTCGCGGTGCTCGGCTTCTTCGGCGGCATCGGCATCCTGGTGTACGTCGCCGCCTGGCTGATCATCCCCAACGAGGGCGACACCGCGTCCCCGGTGGAGTCCATGCTCGGGCGCGGTCGGTCCAGCATGTCGCCGGTGACCGTGATCATCCTGGGCATCCTGGTCGCGGCCAGCTTCGGCTACATCGTCACCGACGCCTTCCGCGCGGTGCTGCTCGGCGCGGCCATCCTGATCGGCGGTGCGCTGCTGCTCAACCGGGACAGCCGAGGGCCGCAGCCCGGCACCCCGGGCGGTCCGGTCCCGTCCGCACCGGTCGGTACGCCGTCCGGGCCCGTCCCGCCGGTCACCTGGCCGGCGCCAGCGCACGGCGTCGTGCCGCCCACCAACCCGCCGGCGACGGCACCGTCCGGCGGGTATCCGGCGTACGCCACCGCCGCGCCGGACGTGTCGCCGACCCCGCACGCCCCGACGTACGACGCACAGCCGACCACCGGTGCGCAGCCGTTCACCGGCGCGCAGCCGGTGTCCGGGGTGGGCCCGGTGTCCGGGCAGCCGGCCGGCACGACGGCCGCGATGGCCGGCTGGCCCGCGCCTGGCCCCGCCAGCCCCGGGTGGCCGAGCACCGGCACGCCCAGCGGCAGTTGGCCGTCGGCGCCGGTGACCGGTGCCCCCGCTGCCGGCACCCCGACCGGCTACCCGGTCACGCCGCCGGCGCCGGCCGGATACCGCCCTCCGTTCGCGCCGCACGGGCCGTACGCCTCGCCGGCCGCGTACCCCCCGCCCAAGCCGCCGAAGCCACCGAAGCCGCCGAAGCGACCCCGGGAGCGGTCGCCGCTCGGCGCGGTGACCTTCTCGCTGATCTTCCTGGCCCTCGGCGTGGTCGCCCTGCTCGACCTGCTGGACGTCTTCGACGTCGGCGCGTCCGCGTACTTCGCCGCCGCGCTGGCCACGATCGCGCTGGGGCTGCTGGTCGGCACGTGGTTCGGCCGGGCCCGCTGGCTCATCGCGCTCGGCCTGGTGACCGCCGCCGCGCTGGGAACGGCCACGGTGGCCGAGTCCTACGACCGGATCCGCGGGGTCGACGGCGCGGTCACCTGGGCGCCGACCGACCACCGCGACCTCGCCGACCGGTACGAGAACAGCTTCGGTGACGCCGTGCTCGACCTGCGCGGGATCGACTTCGCCAAGCGGGACAGCCAGGTGACCGTGGCGGTCAACTTCGGCCAGGCGACGGTGGTCGTACCCCCGAACGTGGACGTCACCACGGTGGCCGACGTCAACGCGGGCGACGCCACCATCTTCGGCAGCCGGTCCGGCGGGCTGGACGGACGCCTGCGCGAGTCCACCGACCTCGGCGCGGACGGGCCCGGGGGCGGGACGCTGCGCCTGTACATCCACGTCAATGCCGGCAACCTGGAGGTGACCCGGTGAAGGCTCACCGTACGGACCTGGTGTCGTTCGCCTTCGGGTTGGTGTTCCTCGGACTGTCCGTCTGGTGGCTGCTCGCCCAACTGCTCGGGCTCGCGCTGCCGCCGGTCGGCTGGTTCCTGGCCGGCGCGCTGATCCTGATCGGGATCTTCGGGTTGGTCGGCGCGCTGCGCTCCAGCCGTCCGGTCCAACCGGAACCGACCGCTCAGGACGCCGTCACCACCGAGTCCGCCGCGCCGGTTTCCGGTGCGTCCGCGCCGACCTCCGGCGCGGGCCTGCCGTCCTGGGACGCCGAACGCTCCACCTGGGACGCTCCCGCACCAGGGCCGGCGCCGGAGACGCCGACGGCCGAGCTGCGGGCGCCGGAGACGCCGACGGCCGAGATGCGGACGCCGGAGACGCCGACGGCCGAGCTGCGGACGCCGGAGACGCCGACGGCCGAGATGCGGGCCCCGGAGACGCCGACGGCCGAGGTGATCCACCCGGCCTGGCTGGCCCACCCGCCGTCGGAGCCGGAAACCACCCCGGTCTCCGATCAGCGCGCCGACGGGGGCGACGAGCCGACCGCCGGCCTCGCCGACCGCCCGACCGGCGCGGAGATCGACGAGCCGACCCGGGTCGACCAGCCGGCGGACGAGCGGGACGAACAGCGCCGGGAGCCCTGACCGGGCGCCTGCCCGCGCCGACCTTCTCAACCGCTCCGACGGTGCGGTCGGCGCGGGCAGGCGCATATGCTGGCCGGTGGAGATCTCGCCTCCGCCGGCCGGCCCGTCCCGCCATGGCGGGCCCCGCCGCGATTCCCGTCTCTACCCCGTCAGGAGCCCGTCCGACATGACCCAGTCCCCCGCCGTGCGTACCACCGGCCGGTCCGGTCCGGTCCGCATCGGCGAGCGAGCCGCCCGTACGCTCGTCACCGAGCTGGCCCGGATCAACGATCCCAAGGTCGCCCTCCTGGTCGGCGCGAGCCCGGAGTCCGCGGTGCTGGCCGCGGCGATCGAGGCGCTGCTCCCCGGTGACCGGCTCGCCGTGGTGCCCGCCGAGTCGTCCGGTGTCACCGTGCTCCGCGAGCACATCACCGCCCAGGGCCGGTGGGTCGCCGACCGGGTCAATGTGATCGACTCGCTGGCCGAGGCCGAGGCCGCCGCGGTGGTCATCGCCGCCGAGGCGTTCACCGGCACCGCCGAGGAGACCCGCGGCGGCATCGAGTCCCTGGTCAAGCACCTGGCCGACGGCGCGGTGCTGAGCGTCGCCACCGCCGCGACGCCCGGCCGGACCACCGGCGCCGCGGCCGAGCTGGCCCGGCAGGACGCCCTCTACGGCGTCGGCGCCGACCTGGTGCTGCGCAACTCGCCGCCGGTCCGGATCTACCGGCTGCGGTTCACCCCGGCCAGCCCGGCGGCGGCCGACCGGTTGGCCCCGGCACACCGGCCGTCGAGCGTGCCGCTGACCCGCGGCATGCACATCGACTCCAACGGGGTGGCCGCGGCGGGCATCACGCTCGGCCTGGCCGCGCTGGCCCGGGTGGCGCGTCCCTCGTCCAAGCTCTGGCTGTTGCCGGCGCTGGCCGCCGGGCCGGTCGCCGCGTTCTTCCGCGATCCGCAGCGCGACGTTCCGGAGGATCCGGCGGCCGTGGTCGCCAGCGCGGACGGGCAGGTCCTGTCGGTGCAGCGACTGCACGACGAACGTTTCGGCGACGGTGAGTGGCTGCGGATCGCGGTCTTCCTGTCCGTGCTGGACGTGCACGTCAACCGGGCGCCGGTCGCCGGCAAGGTGGTGGACTACTTCGTCGCCGACGGCGGCTTCGTGAACGCGATGAAGCCGGACGCCGAGCACAACGTGGCCGCGTACACCGTGCTGGACACCAGCCGCGGCACGGTGGTGGTCGCGCAGCGGACCGGGCTGATCGCCCGCCGGATCGTGCAGCGCGCTCCGATCGGCGCGCTGCTGGCGAAGGGCGAGCGTTTCGGGCTCATCAGGTTCGGCTCCCGGACCGACGTGTACCTGCCGGCCGAGGCCGCCGAGCCGCTGGTCGGGCCGGGCGACAAGGTGGTCGGGGGTTCCACGGTCATCGCCCGCTGGCGCTGACCCGTCAACGACAGAACGGGGTGCCCGCGGGCACCCCGTTCTTCGTTACGCGGATTCAGGCGGTACGACGCTGCCGCAGCCAGAGCACCGGCCCGCTGACCAGGTAGCCCACCACGATCAGGGCGAACGTGAGCCGGATGTCGACAAGTGCGCCGATCACCGGGGCCAGCCAGAGCCACGGCGGCAGCTTGACCAGCCGGGCGAGCTTGGCGTACGGGAAGCTGGAGACCATCGCGAAGGCGAGCAGCGCCACCCCCGCGACCAGCACGGGGCCGGGCACGGGCAGACCGATCGCGACGGTCACGGCGAGCACCGCGGCCGCCATGGTGGTGGGGACCCCGCAGAAGAAGCGGCCGTCCTTCGGCGAGACGTTGAAACGGGCCAGCCGGATCGCGGCACATGCCGCGACCAGGGCGCAGGCCACCGCCGCCGCGGCCGTCGACACCGAGCCGGCGAGCGAGGCGTAGACCACGACCGGTGCGGCGAGGCCGAACGAGCACATGTCGGCCAGCGAATCCATCTGCGCGCCGAACGGGCTGGCCACGTTGAGCCGGCGAGCCAGCGCGCCGTCCAGGCCGTCGAAGGCGACGCAGGCGATCAGGCAGAGCGCGGCGATGCGTACCTCACCCTGCATGGCCTGGAAGATGGCGAGCATGCCGAGCATCAGGCTGGCCAGCGTGCACGCGTTGACCAGGCCGAACTTCATCCGGCGGGCGACTGTGCGCTCGCCGGGGAGCAGTGGGATCGAGTGGGCCGAAGCCTCGTCGACGTGTGCCATCGGCGGCAGCGCCGGGCTGACCGGCATGACGGCCTCGATCTCCGATCGACCGGTGCCGAGCGCTGGGCGGCCGAGGCGGTCCAGGCCGTAGCGGCGGCGCTGCCGGTCGGCGTACCGGTGCTCGGGCAGCGCCACATCGGTGGTCCGCAGGTCGCCGTCGCGGCGACCCACCCGGACCAGTAGCACCTGGCGCGCGAACGTGCTGCTGCGGCGCAAGCGGCCCGCCCAGCGACGTCCTGCGGGGCGCGGACTGTCAGTCGTACGACGCCGGCGCCATAGGGCTCTCGGCACGTTTCCTCCATCACCGGATCGACTGCCGCCGTGGGGGCGGGTGTCCGGCTGTCTCGTGCCGGACCTTGCGTGGCCCGGCAGCCGTTTTGCGGAGTACACCATCGCATAAGGGAACAGGACTTGGCGATAGCTGCCGGCGGTACTTATATCTGGCTTAAACCGCGCGAACCGCACTCTTATTCCCATGCCGGGCCTCATCGCCCGTTCCTCCATCATTCCCGCCATCGACTGTACCGGAGGGTCACCATCTCGGCTCACCGAGCGCGGGGCTATCGACCCGACTGTCCGATTGCCGAGGCAGCGATCCCCGTCAACGGCAGGTCGGCGGCCTGAGCCGGGGTGAACCAGCCGGCCCGGGCCGTCGAACCACCCGCCGACTCGGTGACCACCGCGTCGGTAGGTACGTCCACCAGCACCCGATAGATCACCCGGACGCCGTGCCAGTCCAGTGGCCGCCCCTCCGGGCCGAACGCGGCGGGGTTGTGCAGATTGTCCACGCCGAGCAGCTCCACCACCCGGCCCAGCTGACCGCCCTCCTCGATCAGCTCACGGAGCAGCCCGGTGGTCGGTTGCTCGCCGTGATCGGTGCCGCCCCCGGGCAGGTGCCACCTGCCGGCCCCCGGGTAGCCGTCCGCGATCTGAGTGAGCAGGATCCGCCCGGCCGGGTCGGTGACCAGCCCGTACGCCCCGAAGCGCAGCCGCCGGTCGGGGTGCGCCGGCGGGAACGGCTCGGCGGGCCGACGGGCACCGGTCGGGAGCGGGGTGACCGGCAGGCCGAGCAGCTCGGCGCTGAACGGCGCCAGCGGCAGGCGGGCCGCCTCGGCCGTGGTGACCCAGCGGGCCTGGTCGGTCGGGCCGTCCCCGGCGTCGCGCAGCGTGCCGCCGCGCGCGCTCAGCTCGAACGCCAACCGGTCGGTGTGCAGGGCGACGTCGTCCTCCGGGTAGGTGGTCACGTCGGCCACGGCCGCCAGCAGCCGGTCGACCGTCACGGTCAGCCCGGTCTGCCGGGCCACCTCCCGGACCACCGCGTGCTCCGGATGTTCGGCGTGTGCCACCGCACCTCCCGGCAGCCGCCACACCCCGTCGATCATGAAGTTATCGCCGTCCATCTCGGCGTGTCCTGACAATAACTTCATGATCAACGCGGAGAAGCGTGGGCCGGGGGGCCGGGAGAGGTGG
>NZ_RCVI01000129.1:0-5768 GCF_003667455.1 Micromonospora sp. CV4
CGCTGGGGTTGCGCGCCTGGAACCCGTTCGGACGCAGCTCGTCCGCGACGGCGTAGCGCAGGTAGACCGGACTCGGCTCGGACGTGGTTACCTTGACCAGGTCGGCCACCTCGGACTGGTTGAGCTGGCCGGCTCGCGGTGGTCGGGGTGGCCATCGCCGTGGCGCTGCCGCTGGCCGTGCCGGGCATGACGGGCGGGCTGCTCGACACGCTGGGCGGCGGCACGGGCAACGGCAACGGCCGGGCGGGTGCGGGCGGCTCCTCCGGCCGGATCGACCTGTTCGCCTCGCTCGCCGGCCAGCTCAACCAGTCCGAGGTGGCCGACCTGGTCAAGGTAACCACGTCCGAGCCGAGTCCGTTCTACCTGCGCTACGCCGTCGCGGACGAGCTGCGTCCGAACGGGTTCCAGGCGCGCAACCCCAGCGGCCGGCCGGTCAACCAGAACCTGCCGGATCCGACCGAACGGGCCGGCCCGGGCGTCCAACAGGCCCGCTACCGGGCGACCGTCGAGGTCACCAAGAGCCTGAGCATGTCCCTGATGCCGGTGTACGCCGAGCCGGTGCGCACCGAGGACCTCAACGGCAACTGGCTCTACGACCCCACCCAGCAGGTCGTCTTCTCCAACCGGGACAACTCCCGGGGCAGGAAGTACTCCTTCGACTACATCCGCTCGACGTACACGCCGGCGGCGCTGCGGGCCGCGCCGCCGCTGCCGGCCGAGCACCCGTTGAACCGGCAGCAGACCGCCACGCCCGGGCCGGTGCCCGAGGTGGAGGAGCTGGTCAAGGGCCTGGTCCAGGGCAAGCGCACCGACTACGACCGGGTGCTGGCGATCTACCGGCACTTCTCGGCGGACAACGGGTTCAGCTACCGGCTCAGCACCGAGAGCGGCAGCAGCGGCGAGGACATCGTCAACTTCCTGACCAACAAGGTCGGCTACTGCCAGCAGTACGCCGCGGCGATGGCCTGGCTGGTGCGCAGCGCCGGCATCCCGGCCCGGGTGGCGTTCGGGTTCACCAACGGCAACAAGCAGGACGGCAACACGTACACGCTGACCAACCTCAACCTGCACGCCTGGACCGAGGTCTACTTCGACGGGGTCGGTTGGGTGCCGTTCGACGCCACGCCGTCGTACGGTGTGCCGGGCTCGGCCCGGTCGGCCTGGGCGCCGGACATCGACGCGCCGGAATCAATCACCCCAGACCCCGGCGCGTCGGGTGCCGCGGCGGACCCCGGCGCGTCGGGCGGCCCGACCGGTCCGGACAACGCCGACCGGGACACCGACTCGGGGCTCTCCCTCGCCGGCCAGACGCCGGCCGAGCAGCCGCCCGTGTGGCCGTGGTGGACGGCGGGCCTGCTGGCGCTGCTGGCGCTGCTGGCGGTGCCGGCGCTGCGTCGGCTGGCGCTGCGCCGGCGGCGGGGTGGCCGGGCGGCGGGCGCCGCGATGACCGCCACCCCGAACGAGGCGGCGCCGGTGGACGGGACACGGGTGGTGGTGGTCGGGCCGGACGCCAACCGGGCCCGCGCGGACGCGCACGCCGCCTGGGCGGAGCTGCTCGACACGCTGGTGGACTTCCGGGTCCGGGTCGACCGGACCGAGACGCCGCGGACGACCGCGGACCGGCTGGTCCGGGAGACCCTCAACGAGGACACCGCGGCGGTCGGCGCGGTGCGGCTGCTCGGCCGGGCTGAGGAGCGGGCCCGCTACGCGCGGGATCCGCTGACCGGCGAGCCCCTGGCGCCGGCGCTACGTGCGGTCCGCGGTGCGCTCGCCGCCCGCGCGGGCCGGCGGACCCGACTGTTCGCCGCCCTGCTGCCGCCGTCGGTGCTGCTGCGCTGGCGGACCACCCTCGCGGACACCTCCGGCCGGATGGTGGCGCTGACCGGGCGGGCCCGGTACCGGCTGCTCCGCTGGAATCCGCGTCGGCTGTTGGCCGACCGGGCAGCTCGCTGAGCGACGCCCGTCCGGCTCGGGGTGACGGTCCACCGGCCGTCGCCCCGGGCCGGCTCGCCGGGCCGGCGCAAGCCGGCGGCCGGCGGTGCTTTCCGCCCCGCACCGCGCCTCCATGCTGGAGTCGGCGCGCGGCCTCAGAGCGTTGAGCGGCGCGGCCTCAGAGCGTTGAGCGGTGCGGCCTCAGAGCGTTGAGCGGGCGCGGCCTCGGAGGTTGAGCGGGGCGGCCTCGGATCGTTGAGCGGCTGCGGCCTTGGATCGTTGAGCGGCGGAGCGGACGGCGTTCTTCGGCTGTGCGACGGGCGCGCGGATACGTCAGCGGTCGCCGGGGGCTGTGTTCCCGGCGACCCGCTCGTCGCGGCGTACGGCCCGCCTCAGCGGCGGGACGGGCTCAGCGGTGCCCCTCCGGGCGCTGCCGCCACCTGTCCTCCATGCGGTCCAGGATCGACGGCCGGCGACCGGATCGGCCACCGCCGCCGCGAGGACGGCGACGACTGGTCGTGCCACCCACCACGTGCAGGTCGGGTGACTGCGCCCGCCGGTGCGACTGCACCGCGAAGGCGGCCGAGGCCAGCATGAGAACGAAGCCGGCCACCGCCAGCGGTGGAGTCTTGATCACCGCGCCGTAGACCAGTAAAGCCAAGCCAGCGATGATCACGCCGGCGGCGACGAGCAGGCGACGCCGCGCGTGGAAGCGCGGATCGCTGGCGCGCACGGCCGAGGCGAATTTGGGGTCCTCGGCAAGCGACTGCTCGATCTGCTCGAACAGCCGCTGCTCGTGCTCCGAGAGCGGCACGGCACTCCTCCCCGGTCACGTTGGTCGGCCCACTCGGGCCGACAGACCGTGGCAGCCGACCGGCTGCTTACCCGCAAGTCTACGAGGGGGGTCGCGCGTCGGAAAGCGGGACGAGCTACGGGTGGGGTGGATTTTCCTTTCGACGGGGGTCACGGTCGCCCAGGAGACTGGCCGGACCTATGACGGACCGCCCGAATCGGGCAGCAGCGGCGTCCGCGGCAGCTTCCGCCTCCCGCCAGCCACGCTCGGGCGCGCCGAGGGTGAGCTGTCGGGGCGCCCCCTGCGCCGGGGCGAGCCCCTCCACCCGGACACCGACGAGCCGGATCCGCTCGCCCGGGTCCAGCGCGGTGTAGAGCGCCCAGACCGTGTCGAACATCTCGCGGGCCGTGTCGGTGGGCACGGCGAGGGTGCGGGAGCGGTTGACGGTGCGGAAGTCGGCCAGCCGCACCTTGAGCGTCACGGTGCGCCCCACCTGCCCGGAGCCGCGCAACCGGACGCCGACCTTCGCGCTGAGCGCGAGCAGGGCGCGGCGGATCTCCACCGGGTCGGCCACGTCGGCGTCGAAGGTCACCTCGGCGCCGATCGACTTGTCGACGTGCTCGGGGCTGACCCGGCGCGGGTCCCGTCCCCAGGCCAGCTCGTGCAGGTGCGCCGCCGACGCCGCGCCCACCGCGCGGCGGAGCATGCCCAGCGGGGCGTCGGCGAGGTCGCCGACGGTGGCCAGGCCGAGCCGGCGCAGCGCCTCGGCGGCGCGCTCCCCCACCCCCCAGAGCGCGTCCACCGGCAGGGGGTGCAGGAAGTCGAGCACCTGCCCGGGGGGCACGACCAGCAGGCCGTCCGGCTTGGCCCGGGTGGACCCCAGCTTGGCCACGAACTTGCTCGGCGCCACCCCCACCGAGCAGGTCAGCCCCTGCTCGTCGGCGACCCGGCGGCGGATCAGCCGGGCGATGGCGGCCGGGGAGCCGAACAGCCGGCGGGCTCCGGTCACGTCGAGGAACGCCTCGTCGAGGGAGAGCGGCTCGACCAGCGGCGTGACGTCCCGGAAGATCTGCATGACCGCGCGGGAGGCGGGGGCGTAGGCGGTGAAATCCGGCGGCAGGTAGACCGCGTGCGGGCAGCGGGCCCGGGCCTGGCTGGTCGGCATCGCGCTGCGCACGCCGTAGCGGCGGGCCTCGTAGCTGGCCGAGCTGACCACCCCGCGCGTCCCGACGCCGCCGACGATCACAGGCTTGCCGCGCAGCTCGGGCCGGCGACGCACCTCGACGGCGGCGAAGAAGGCGTCCATGTCGACGTGCAGGATCGGACTGGCGGAGTCGTCGGCGTCCGGCCCGAAGCGCGGATCGCCGCCCCGGGGCAACGACTGGCTGCGGCCCATCCCGGCAGGTTAACCCGGGGGTACGACATCACCAGCGGCCGGCGGGGCGCACCGTGCGTCGGTCAGCCCCGGACCACCAGCAGCGGCACGGTCAGCTCGGCCGCGGTGTCCGACCCGTGGTACGCCACCAGCCGGGACGCCATCGGCCGTTCGGTGCGGGTGGCCATGACCGCGTACGTGTCGTTGCAGCTCACCACCACGTCCCCGATGCGCCCCAGGTGCTCCTCGGGCACCGGCCCGAACCAGCCGCCGGCCACCACCTCGTCCCGGGTGCGCACCCGCGCCGCGTCGCCGAGCACCTCCGACCAGGCGGCCACCACGTCGTCGACCGCACCCGGTACGACGTGCAGGTAGCGCACCCGGGCCTCACCGGCCACCAGCCGCACACCGGCGCGCAGCCGTGGATCGGTGTCCAGGTCGAAGCGGTGCGTTGCGGGCACGTTGAGCTGGCCGTGGTCGGCGGTCACCAGCAGCGCCGCGTCCGACGGCAGCCCGTCGACCAGCCGGGCGAGCAGCGCGTCCACCTCGCTGGCGGCGATCCGCCAGGGCGCCGAGTCCACCCCGCCGAGGTGGCCGTGCCGGTCGAGGTCCGGGTGGTAGCCGGAGACCAGGGTGGGTCCGGGGCCGGCGGCCAGCGCGGCCAGCATGGTGGCGGCCACGGCGTCCACGCCGGCGGCGCCGCGGAAGTCGCCGCCCCGGTTGGCGGCCAGGGTCAACCCGCTGCCGCCGAACTCGGGCCGGCTCACCACGGTCACCGCCACCCCGGCGGCGCGGGCCCGTTCCAGCTGCGTGGGCACCGGTTGCCAGCCCAGCGGTGACGGGTCGCCGGCCCAGTCGGTGTGGGTGAGCACCCGGTCGGTGCCGGGCACCCGCACGGTGAAGCCGAGCACCCCGTGCGCGCCCGGCGCCACGCCGGTGCCGAGGGTCACCAGGCTGGTCGGGGTGGTGGACGGGAAACCGGCGAGAAGCGGCCGGCCCACCGTCGCGGCGAGCCCGGCGAGGATCGGCGCGTACGGCGCGGCGGTCGGCAGTTGATACCAGCCGAGCCCGTCGACGAGCAGCACGGCGATCCGGCGTACCCCGGCCAGGGCGGGGACCAGCCCGAGCGGGTCGGCCGATCCGGGCACGCCCAGCACGGCCAGCGCGCTGGGCAGCACGTCAGCGAGGCGACCGCCGCCGTGGCCCGGACCGAGGACGGTCAGCGGCGCCGGCGCGCCGTCGTGCCGGGCGGTCATGCCGGACGGCGGGCGAACAGGTGCAGTTGGGCGGCCAGGTCCCGGTACGGGGGCTGCGCGGCCAGCGTCCGTTCCAGCTCCACCAGGGCCGCGGACTGGCCGTCGGCGACCGCGGCGGGCAGCAGGTCGGCCAGTACGCGTACCCCGTGGATCTCCTCGACCTCGAGCCCGGCGGCGGCGAGCAGCGCGGCGGCGCCGGTGGCGTCGTAGCGCCGGCGCAGGGTGTCCCGGGGCCCGGCGGTGCCGGCCGGGTCGGCGGCCAGCGCGGCCGCGACGTCCAGGTGTCCGTTCATCGCCCGACCCAGCACGGCGGCGGCCCGGCCGGCCACCAGCACGCTGGCCGCACCGCCCGGGCGCAGCGCGGTGGCCAGCGCGGCCACCACCGGCGTCGGGTCGTCGACCACCTCCAGCA
>NZ_RCVI01000128.1:0-5659 GCF_003667455.1 Micromonospora sp. CV4
CCCCCGAAAGAGGTGTAGCGACCCCATGTCCAGAAACGGCACCAGACGAGGCACGCCGCCAAGCGCCGCGCCCACACCCGTCCCCCGAACCACCCGCAGCGGCCACCGACGGCTGCTCGCCGGCCTGCTCGCCGGAATGCTCGTCGCCACCGCCCCGGTCGTCACCCCCGCGGCCGGCGCGGCGCCGGTCGCCGACCCGTCCGCGGCCGCCGCGCGCGTGGCCATGCTCGCCGGGCTCTCCGCCACCATGACCGCCAGCAGCCACAACCAGAACTACGTGCCCGGCAACGCCAACGACGGCAACGCGGACACCTACTGGGAGAGCGCCAACAACGCGTTCCCGCAGTGGATCCAGGCCGACCTCGGCGCCACGGTCAGCGTGGACCGGGTCGTGCTGAAGCTGCCGCCCGCGTCGGCCTGGCAGACCCGCACCCAGACGCTCTCGGTGCTCGGCTCCACCAATGGGTCGTCGTTCACCACCCTGAAGGCGTCCGGCGGCTACACCTTCAACCCGGCCACCGGTAACACCGCGACCGTCACCTTCACGGCGGCCAGCACCCGTTACGTGCGGGTGCAGGTCACCGGCAACACCGGCTGGCCGGCCGCCCAGTTCTCCGAGGTCGAGGTCTACGGCGCCGTCGGCAGTCCCGACACACAGGCCCCCAGCGTCCCCGGCAACCTGGCGTACACCCAGCCCGCCAGCGGGCAGATCCGGCTCACCTGGTCCGCGTCCACCGACAACGTCGGGGTGACCGGGTACGACGTCTACGCCAACGGCGCGCTGCGCGGCAGCGTCAACGGCTCGACCCTCACGTACACCGACAGTCAGCCGACCAGCGCCACGGTCTCGTACCACGTCCGGGCCAGGGACGCGGCCGGCAACCAGTCGGCGAACAGCAACACCGTGACCCGGACCGGCACCGGCAACCCGCCGGTCGGCACCAACCTGGCGCTCGGCAAGCCGATCACCGCCTCCGGGTACGTGCACACGTTCGTGGCCACCAACGCCAACGACAACAACGTGGCCACCTACTGGGAGGGCAACGGCAACCCGAGCACGCTGACCGTGCAGCTCGGCGCGAACGCCAGCCTCAGCCAGATCGTGGTGAAGCTGAACCCGGACGCGGCCTGGGGGGCGCGTACCCAGAACATCACCGTGCTGGGCCGCGACCAGGCCTCGTCGACCTTCACCACCCTGGTCGGCGCGGCGAACTACACCTTCAACCCGGGCAGCGGCAACACGGTGACCATCCCGGTCTCCGGCGCGGCGGCCGACGTACGGCTCTCGATCGCCTCGAACACCGGCGCCCCGGCCGGCCAGGTGGCCGAGTTCCAGGTCATCGGCACCCCGGCGCCCAACCCGGACCTCACCGTGACCGGCATGTCGTTCACCCCGTCCGCGCCGGTGGAGACGAGCACCATCACGCTCTCGGCCACCGTGCGGAACGCCGGCTCGGCGTCCTCCGGCGCCACCAACGTCAACTTCTACCTGGGCGCCACCCGGGTCGGCACCGCGTCGGTCGGCGGCCTGGCGGCCGGCGCCTCGACCACGGTCACCGCCAACATCGGCACCCGTGACTCGGGCAGCTACCCACTGAGCGCGAAGGTCGACGAGTCGAACACCGTCGTCGAGCAGGACGACACCAACAACAGCTACACCAACCCCAGCCCGCTGGTGGTCAGCGCGGTCGCCAGCTCTGACCTGGTGGCGTCCGCGGTCGACTGGTCACCGGGCAACCCGCCCCCTGGCAGCACGGTCACCTTCTCCGTGTCGATCCGCAACGCCGGCAACCAGGCGTCCGCGTCCGGCTCGCACGGCATCACGCTGACCGTGCTCAACGAGTCCGGCGCCGTGGTCCGTACCCTCACCGGCGCGTACTCCGGCGTGATCAACGCCGGCGCGACGGTCGGCCCGATCAACCTGGGCACCTGGACCTCCGCGAACGGCAAGTACACCGTCCGGGTGGTGCTCGCCGTCGACGGCAACGAGCTGCCGGTCAAGCAGGCCAACAACACCAGTGACCGCCCGCTCTTCGTCGGGCGTGGCGCCAACCTGGGCTACGACATGTACGAGGCCGAGGACGGCACCACCGGCGGCGGCGCCGGGCAGGTCGGTCCCAACCGGGACATCGGCAACCTCGGCGGCGAGGCGTCCGGACGTCGGGCGGTGACCCTGAACAGCACCGGCTCGTACGTCGAGTGGACCACCCGGGCGGCGACCAACACCCTGGTCACCCGCTTCTCCATCCCCGACGCGCCGGGCGGTGGAGGCATCAACTCGACGCTGAACATCTACGTCAACGGCACCCTGCACAAGCCGATCAACCTGACCTCCAAGCACATCTGGCTCTACGGCGCGGAGGCCAGCCCGAGTGACTCGCCCAGCGCCGGCCCGCCTCGCCACCTGTACGACGAGGCGAACGTGATGTTGAACTCGACCATCCCGGCCGGCAGCAGGATCCGTCTGCAGAAGGATCCGGCCAACACCACCACGTACGCGATCGACTTCATCAACCTGGAGCTGGTCGCACCGCGCGCCAACCCCGACCCGGCCCGGTACCGCGTGCCGACCGGCTTCAGCCACCAGGACGTCCAGAACGCGCTGGACGCGGTCCGGATGGACACCACCGGCAACCTGATCGGTGTCTACCTGCCGGCCGGCACCTACGAGACCGCGCAGAAGCTCCAGGTGTACGGCAAGCCGATCACGGTGGTCGGCGCGGGCATGTGGTACACCCGCTTCCAGACGCCCACCGGCCAGCAGAACACCGACGCGGGCTTCCGGGTGGAGTCCTCGGCCAGCGGGTCGACCTTCTCCCACCTGGCCTTCTTCGGCAACTACACCATCCGTCAGGACGGGCCGGGCAAGGTCTGGGGTGAGCTGAAGGACGTCGACAACATGACGCTGGACAGCGTCTGGGTCGAGCACACCGTCTGCGCGTACTGGGGCGTGAGCGTCAGCGGGTTGACCATCCGCAACAGCCGCTTCCGGAACACCTTCGCCGACGGTGTGAACCTGACCAACGGCAGCACCAACAACCTGATCACCAACACCGAGGGGCGGTCGAACGGCGATGACGCGTTCGCTCTCTTCTCGGCCACCGACCAGGGTGCGTCGACCGGCAACAACGGCAACGTGTTCGAGAACCTCTCGGCCACGCTGACCTGGCGGGCGGCCGGGCTGGCGGTCTACGGCGGCTACAACAACATCTTCCGCAACCTGTACATCGCGGACATGTTGACGTACTCGGGGATCACCATCAGCTCGCTGGACTTCGGCTATCCGTTCATCGGGTTCGGCGCCAGCCCACCGACCCAGTTCCAGAACATCTCGCTGATCCGGGCGGGTGGGCACTTCTGGGGATCCCAGACATTCCCCGCGATCTGGGTGTTCTCCGCCTCGAAGGAGTTCCGCGGCATCCGGGTGTCCGACGTGGACATCGTCGATCCGACGTACACCGGCATCATGTTCCAGACCAAGTACAACGGGTCGCAGCCGGAGAACCCGATCACCGACACGGTCTTCACCAACGTCTCGATCAGCGGCGTCCGTAAGAGCGGTGACGCGTTCGACGCGAAGTCCGGCTACGCGATCTGGGCCAACGAGATGCCGGAACCCGGCCAGGGCCCGGCGGTCGGCTCGGTCACCTTCAACAACCTGCGGCTGACCAACAACTACCAGGACATCCGCAACACCACGACAACCTTCACCATCAACCGCAACTGATCTCACCGGTAGCCGATGCCGCCGGGAGGTTCACTCTCCCGGCGGCATCGCGCCGTGCCGACCCGCACCGGCGGCGAACCGGGCCGCGCCGGCCGCCGCGTCCGTGGCCAGCGAATCCATCCCGTACGCCAGTTCGGTCGCCATGGCCTCCGGCTCGGGCGTGCCGGCGCCGGCCAGCACCGACGCCCGGTCGTTGCGCAGGCAGGTCTGCGGATGCCGGGCGATCTCCGCCGCCAGTTCCTCGGCCACGGCCCGCGCCTGGCCGGGTGGCACCAACCGATTGACCAACCCCATCGCGTACGCCTCGTCGGCCGGCACCGGCCGGCCGGTGAGGATCAGGTCCATCGCGCGGCTCTCACCGATCAGCCGGGGCAGCCGGACCGTGCCACCGTCGATCAGCGGCACTCCCCAGCGGCGGCAGAAGACCCCGAGCGTCGCGTCGGACTCGGCGACGCGCAGGTCGCACCAGAGCGCCAACTCCAGACCGCCCGCCACCGCGTACCCGGAGATCGCCGCGATCACCGGCTTGCTCAGCGCCATCCGGGTCGGACCCATCGGGCCGTCCCCCTCCGGCTCTACCCGGTTGCCGCTGGGCGTGCCGATCGCCTTGAGGTCGGCGCCGGCACAGAACGTGCCGCCGGCTCCCCAGAGCACGGCCACCGCCGCGTCCGGGTCGGCGTCGAAGGCCCGAAAGGCGTCGGCCAGCGCCCGCGCGGTCGGCCCGTCGACAGCGTTCCGGGCCGCTGGCCGGTCCAGCACCACTGTCGTCACCGGCCCGGCGCGCTCCACCCGTACACCCATCGGCCCAGCATGCCCGCCGGACCGCAGCCGCCGCAGCCCCGCATCCCCCGCAGCCCGGCAGCCCTCGCAGCCCCCGCAGGCGATCATGCGACGCGCCGGGCCCGGGCCGAAAGAGCTGTCGACACGCCGTGCTACAGGTCTGTCACCGCCGACCGGTTTGCGACCGCGTTCGCCGGGAAGTCGGTACGGGTGCGAGCACTGTTGACGAAAGTTGAGCAAGCATCGCGGCTGGACCGAACGGGTGACCGGCTGCAGCGGGCGGTCCTCGCCACGCTGCGTCCCCGGCGACTACGGGACCTGCTGCACGGAGTGACGCTGGGGCATCCACTGCATCCGGCGATGGTGCAGGTGCCGGTGGGCGCCTGGATCAGCGCCGCGGTGCTGGACCTGATGCCCGGGCAGCGCCGTCCCGCCACCGTGCTGGTCGGTCTGGGCACCGTCAGCGCGCTGCCCGCTGCTGTCGCCGGGCTGAACGACTGGGCGGCGCTCTCCCGGGACCAGCGCCGGGTCGGCCTGGTGCACGCCGCCGCGAACACGGTCGGCGTGACGCTCTATGCCGGCTCGCTGGCGGCGCGGCTCTCCGGCCGCCACGGCGTCGGTCGTACCCTCGGGTTTATCGGGCTTTCCGCCGTGAGCCTCGGGGCGTACATCGGTGGCCACCTGGCGTACAAGCAGGGGGCCCAGGTCAACCAGAGCATCTCCGAGCTGCACCGGATGAGCGACGGCTGGCATTCGCTGGCCGAGATGGCGGCGCTCCCGCAACGCACGCTGGTCACCCGGGAGGTGGACGACGTCTCGGTGATCCTCTACCGGCACGGTGACGAGGTCACCGTGATGCTGGAGCGCTGCCCGCACCAGAGCGGGCCGCTCGGCGAGGGCGAGGTACAGGAGATCGACGGCCACGCCTGTGTGGTCTGCCCGTGGCACGGCAGCGCCTTCCGCCTGAACGGTGGCGAGGTCGTGCAGGGGCCGTCCGGCAACGACCAGCAGATCCTGCCCACTCGGGTCCAGGACGGCGTGCTGCAGACCCGCCTGCCCTGACAGCCGGCGAACGGACATCCGCCCGCTGCCCGGCCGCCCGCTGCCCGGCCGCCCGCTGCCCGGCCGCCCGCTGCAGCCGGTCACCCGTTC
>NZ_RCVI01000284.1:0-53683 GCF_003667455.1 Micromonospora sp. CV4
CCGCTGCCCGCTGCCCGCAGCCGGCTGCCAGTGGCCGGCTGCGGGCCGCCGGCTGCGGGCAGCGGGCAGCGGGCAGCGGGCAGCGGGCAGCGGGCAGCGGGCAGCGGGCAGCCTTGCCGGCTGGCGGTTCTGCGGCCGGCTGCCAGTGTTCGGCGGTCGCTTTGGCGTTGATGTCGTAGACGGATCGCGGCTGATGTCGTCAGCGATTCAGCTCCACAGTGTCTTGTCGGACCGCACCTGCGGAGCCCGATCCAGTGCGGGGGCGAGCCAGGCCCTGGTCGGTTGACGGGCGCGAGCACCTTTCATCCGCGTACCGGCCCCGCCCGGGCCGTCGACGCCACGACTCGGGTCAGGCCGGGCAGTGGTGTGACCGCCACCTCGACGGTCACCAGCACATCCAGCCCGTCGGTACGGCAGTCGACCAACCGGCCACCGTTGCGACCGGCGATGTCCGCGGCGAACGTGCACGCCGCCGCGTCGCCGTCGATCGCTCTGGCCGCCCCGGCCAGCGCACCCAAATCGGCCGCCACCGCCGCCCGTTGCGCCGCCATTCCTGCTGCGGCGACGGCCGCGCCGAACGTCCCCGCCAGTACGAAGACCAGACCCATCGCGAGCAGGAGCACGGTCGCCCCACCTCGTTCAGGATCCGTCCGCGCGGCGTCCGGCTTCTCCCCGTGCGGCCACTCGGTCTTCGGCCACTCGGTCTTCGGCCACTCAGTCTTCGGCCGCCCGGTCTCCGGTTGCTCGTGGCGGAGCTGTGCCTGGCCGGTCCTGCTCTGCTGCTCCGGCATGCCTGGGCTCAGGTTCATCGGCTCACGTCCGTGGTCCCAGGTTCCACGGCCGCGATGGCGGTGGCGACCACCGTGATCCGGGGGAGGCGGCGGCCCAACGCGCGTACGGGTGCCCGCACCGTCGCCTGCGCCCGGTCGCCGTCGATCGACACCGTCACCTCGGCCCCCGGCGGTGCCGAGCGCGGGCCGTCGGCGCTGCCGTCCGCGCCCCGGGCGACAGCCAGCGCCGCCTCCCGGGCCGCGTGCAGACAGCTCGCCCGGGTGGTGACCGCGTTGACGGCGGTCAGGCCGGTGAGCAGGAGCAGAAGCAGCGCCGGCAGGCCGGCCGCCAGTTCGGCGGTGAAGGAACCCCGATCGCGGCCGGTCTGCCGGCGCCCGATCACTTGAGCGCCCGGTCGATGACGGCGGTCAGCGCCGACTGGACGTTGCCGGAGGTCAACACCTTCAACAGGATCCCGGCGAAGGCGACCGCGGCGAGGGTGCCGACGGCGTACTCCGCGGTGTTCATCCCGTCGTCGCCGCGCAGGCGGGCGGTGAGTTTGCGCATGGCCTTTCCTTTCTCGATGGGTCAGAGCACGTCGCCGAGGACGGCGACGATCACCGGCACCAGGCCGGCGAGAATGAACGCCGGGAGGAAGCAGAGCCCCAACGGCAGGACGATGAGCACGCCGGCCCGGCGGGCCGACGCCTCGGCTGCGGTGGCCCGGTCGGCGCGCAGGTCGTCAGCGAGCCGGGTCAGCGCACCGGCCAGGGCGGCCCCACTGTTGGCCGAGCGGAACGCGGCCGCGGTCAGTCGCTCGGCGCCCGGCACCCCGTGCAGCGCGGACCAGGCCTCCGCCGGGCCACCGCCGAGCAGCAGCGTGCGGCCGACCCGGGCCAGCCGGCTGGCGAGCGGGCCGTCCAACGCCTCGGCGACGGCCAGCACCGAGCGGTCCACCGGGGCGCCGGCCCGCATCGCCGCGGCCAGCAGGTCGGCGGCGAGGGGCAGGTCGGCGGCCTCTCGAAGTCGTCGCTTGCGCAGGGCCGGCGCCTCGATCCGTCGCAGCAGCAGGTCCAGCAGGAACGCGGTCGGGACCGCACCAAGCAGCCCGAACCAGCCTCCGACGACGACGGCCACGGCGAGCCCGCCCAGACCTGCGGCGAGCCGGATCGCGTCCGGCCGTCGCCGGCCTTTCGCTGCGCCCGCTCCCGGACTGACCGTGGAGCCGGTCCGCGCCCTCCACCGGGCGTCCGCCACCGCCCGGGACATCAGCCGGCCCGCCCCGGCGTCGCACCCAGCCGCTCGGCCCAGAGGAGACCGACGACCTGCAGGACGACCGCGAGAACGGCGCAGACCCCGCCGACCGTGCTGTGCAGGAGCACCGCCACGGGATCCACACCGATCCCGTAACCGAGCCCGATCCCGCCGATCGGCAGGGCCGCGAGCAACCACGCGGTGGCCCGCGCTCCGGCCGCCTGTGCCGCGGCGGCGGACAGCCCTCGGTCGGTCGCCCGCGCGTCCGCCTCGATCCGCTCGACGAGTTCCGCCAACGGCGCACCGGTACGGTCCGCCAGCCGCACGGCCGCCGACGTCAGCTGGGCGAGTCGGTCCGGCCCTTCCGTTCCGGTGGCGATCTCGATGGCCGGCGGAACGGGCAGGCCCGCCCTGAGATCCGCCGCGAGACCGCAGAGCTGGTCCAACCCGCGCCGCCGGATCCGCTCGCCATGCCGGTTCGCCCGCCGGCGCAGCAGCGCACGCATCGCCAGCGCGCCGTAGCCGCCCACCGCGACGGCGGCGACCGGACCGGCGGACGCGGCACCGACACCGGCCCCTATCAGGCCGACCAGCAGCAGCATTCGTGCAGGCGATCGCGGGAAACGCATCGACATGCCCGGGGCCCGCTTCCCGCCGGACCCGTCAACGGTCGGGGCCATCGGGTCAACGGCCCCGCGACCTTTGACGGTCGCCACGGTGGGCGCGTCAACCCGACCCACCACGCCCTCTTCGAGCGGTGGCGCGGAGGTGGACGTGGCGGCGCGCCGTTCGGCGTCCGGCGCGATGGCCACCGCCCGGGCGGTGCCGGCCGGACCGCGGGGGTCACGCCGAGTCGGCGGACGTGCCGGACCCGCGGGTCGCGTGGGCCCCACCGACCCGCCCACCCCTCTGGGCCAGGGCTGACCGGCGTTGGCGTCCCGGGTGGACCAGCCGACCAGCGTCCGCCCGCTGCCGAAGCTCGGGGCCGCGGGCGGCTGGTGGCCCGACGAGGGAAGAACGCCGAACCCGTCGGCCGGAACGTCCAGCCCACGACCGAGGTCGCGGATCCAGTCCACCAACGCGTCGTCCGGATCAGGATGCGTGTTGTCACGAACCGTCGGCGTCAGCACCCGCCGGCGGCGGGCCCGGATGCTCTGCACCGGCCAGGCCACCAGGGCCGCGGCCGCCAGCAGCAGCGCCGCCACCAGCACCGTCCCGCTGGTCATGCCGGGCCCGCCGATCCGGGCCACGGCTCGCTGAGGATCGGCGGCGCCGCCACGCCGCGGTCCCGCAACAGCGCGGCCAGCGCACGGGCGGCGAGCCCGAGCCCTCGACCGCGGACCCAGGCGGGCACCACGGAGACCACCCGGTCGGGCCCCTCCGGGAGCAGCAGGCAGATCGACTCCAGGACCCGTCCTCGGTCACCACGTCGTACCTGAAGCAGCACCTGCAACGCCGCCACCACCTGGGCGTGCAGCGCGGCGCGGGGCAGCCCACCCAGCATGCCGAGCGCCTCCAACCGGGCCGGTACGTCCGATGGCGTGTTGGCGTGCAGGGTGCCGGCGCCCCCGTCATGGCCCGTGTTCAGCGCGGCCAGCAGGTCGACCACCTCACCGCCCCGGCACTCCCCGACCACCAGCCGGTCCGGGCGCATCCGCAGCGCCTGCCGGACCAGATCGCCGAGGCTGACCACTCCCGTTCCCTCGACGTTGGCGGTACGCGCCTGGAGCCCCACCACGTGCGGATGCCCCGGACGCAACTCGGAGGCGTCCTCCACCAGCACGATCCGTTCGGTGGCCGGGACCAACCCGAGCAACGTGTTGAGCAGCGTCGTCTTGCCCGATCCGGTGCCGCCGGTGACCAGGTACGCCAGCCGGGCCGCCACAACGGCCGCGAGCAGTGGCGCCACCGGTCGCGGCACGGTGCCCTGGCGCACCAGCTCGTCAAGGGTGAACGGGCGGTGCCGGAAGGTCCGCAGGGACAGGTAGGGGCCCTCGGTCGCCACCGGGGGCAGAACGGCGTGCAGTCGAGTGCCGTCCGAGAGCCGCGCGTCCGCGTACGGGGAGCCGTCGTCGAGCCGCCGTCCAGCGCTGGAGATCAGTCGCTGCGCCAACCGGCGGACATCCTCCACCGAGCCCACCGGCACCGCGACCTGGTGCAATCCCGTCCCGCGGTCGACCCAGACCCGGGTGCCGTTGACCAGCACATCGGTCACGTCCGAGTCGGCCAGCAGCGACGCCAGTGGCCCGGCGCCGACAAGGTCGTCATGGACCCGGTCGGCGATCCGCAGCACTGCGGTATCACCGAGCACCGCGGTGGTGGGCTCGGCCCGCACCGCGGAGACGATGGCCGCCGGGGTGACCGGAGTGGTGTCGGCGGCGATCCGTTGCCGCACCCGGGCAGCGAGAGTGCGGTCCTCCGGCCGGCCGGTCATGCCGCACCCGTCGCGGGCACGCCGGTCAGGTCGGCGACGATCCGCTGGCAGAGCGTGGCGAGCGGTCCCTTGCCGGCGGCGGCCGGCGCCTCGCCCCTTTCCAGGCCCCGGCAGAGCCCCGGCTCAGGACGCAGCGTGCCGGCGAGGGGAAGGCCGAGTGCCCGCGCCACCTCCGTCGCCCGCAGGTGGCCCGGTGCGGGACCGCGCACCACCACCGAGAGCGCGGCACAGTGCGGAACGGCGGCAGCCACCACCCGCGCGGCGGCCGCCGTGGCGCGCAGCTCCGCCGGGACGACGACGAACGCCTGATCGGCCGCCTGCAACGCGATCACGGCCGCGTCGTCCAGTTGCCGAGGGAGGTCGACGACGACGAAGTCCCGGCCGCGCCGGGCAGCGTCGACGGTGGCCGCCATCGCCGCTGCGGGCAGGGCCAGCAGGTCGCCGCGATCCCAGGAGAGCACCACCAGGTCGCCCCGGCTGGGCAGGGCCCGGACCAGCGCCGGGGCGTCGACGCGCCCGTCCGCACCGGTGAGCGACGGCCAGCGCAGCCCGTCCAGCTGCTCCCAGCCGAGCACGAGGTCGAGGCCGCCGCCGAGCGGGTCGGCGTCGACGAGCAGGGTACGCAGCCGCGCCCGGGCGGCGGTGACGGCGAGCCCGCCGGCGAGCACACTCGCCCCGGCGCCGCCCCGCCCACCGAGCAGCGCGACGATCCGGGCGCCGGAGCCGTCCGGCCGCTCCGGGCCCTGCTCGGCGAACCGATCCACCAGCCACGGCTCCGCGGCGGGCAGCGTGGCGACATGCTCGGCGCCGACCAGCTCGGCGATCTGCCAGCCGGGGTCGAGCTGGCCGGTCCGGCCGACCAGCACCAGCCCGGGTCGCTGCGGCAGCCGGGCTCGCAGGCACGGCTGCGCCTGGTCGGCGCCGAGCAGCACCAGCGGTGCGGGTAGCCAACGGGTGCGGGCGGCGGCCGGGTCGGCGGCGAGCTCCACCTCGGTGCCGCCGGCGGCGGCGAGCCGGAGCAGGTCGTCGAGCAGGTCACCGTCCCCCGTGACGATCAGCGGTAGTCGACGGATCGGCGGAACGGAGGTACGGGGCGGCATCGCGGCCTCCAGCGGTCGGGCTCGGGTGTGTCGCCGACCCTGCTCGGGATCCGCCCCGCAAACCGCCCCGGTCACGCTGCCTGTGGATAACTCCGCGGGCTGTGGACAACGCCCGACGCGCCAGTTGATCTGCTACGTGCGTGGCCTCTCCGGCCGACGCTCCGCCTCCACGGAGTGCGCCCGGGGGTGTTGGGTGACACGCCCGCCCAGCTGCGCGTTCAACCGGGTCCTGTGACTCAGGCTTGGGCGGTGGCGGCGGGCATGGGCAACAGCCCGCTGTCGTCTTCTACGGCCTCGCGCTCGGAGTGGCAGCCTCGCTGTTCAACGGAATTTGGGCGTACGCCCGTCGTGACCATCGGCTGCTGGGAACCAGCCTCGATGCCGCCGGCGCGAGGGCCGTCAGCCCTGCCGGGCCGGCGTTGAACATCCGTCGTTGCTCAGCGCCCGATGCGCACCCGCTCCGACCGGGTCCACTCGTACATCCGGTGATCACGGTGAAATTCAAGGATACCCACGTGGTCGAGGCGCACCACGACAGGCTCAGCCGCAACCTGCTCCAACGCCGCTGCGATGGGTTCGGCTGGCTGGGCCGCGTTCGAGTAAGCGACGCTCACATGGGGTCGAAAACTCTGGCGCGGCGTCAACTCCGCGTTGTCCTCGCCGAGAACCTGACCGAGCACCTCCCGCACCGCCTCACGCACCGCCGCGATGGGGGCCGGTGGATCGGCCCGAAGGTAGACAGCCTCCGCACGAACGACGGGCCGGTGGAACGTGACGACCGGCGCGGAGAGCCCGGCGAGCCGCTCTCGGATTTCATGGCTCAGCCGTGTGACCTGTTCGTCGGTCAGGTCGTCGAGGAAGCCGATCCCCTGCATCGTCAGGTGAAGCCAGGTGGAGGGGATGAGGTCGAGGCCGGGAAACGTTCGTAGCGCCTCCTGGTAGCTCCGCACCAGCTCCGCCAGCTCGGCATGGTCCCCGACGGCGAAATGGCAGGCGTAGAAGTGACGGCCCACCTGCCAGCCGGGCCGCCACCACCAGTGGTCCTGCATCTGGTCGACATGCTCGATCGGAGCGGGCATCTTCTTCCCACCTGTGTCCGAGAGGTCCTCGGTGACCTCGGGTTGCTGCGTTACCGCGCCTCTGACCACGCTCCCACGGGAACGGGACGACCCCCGTCGGGAGGATGCGGTCTCAAGGTATCGGCTCGTGTCAGCCCGTGGCGGAACTCGTCGACCAGCAGGGGCGAGGCCTCGTCGGTTGACGTTCCGGACCAACGCGCGTTGAGGCTTGCGCTGCCTCCGCGCTGCCTCGGGCTGCCGGCGCCTCTTCCTTTCAAATTCCGGGCTGCTGGGTCCGCTGACGTCCCATCCGAGGTCAGCCGGATCGCCGCAATCGCTTCCGGCGACACCTAGTCGCGGAGGTCGGCGACAAAGCCGTCCAGTTGTCGACATCTATGCGGCACCGCGTCGTCATGATCTGCGCCATGGGACGTGCTGACAGCAGGCGTTAGGCGATTGGAGCAGAGCCGGCATGACGTCAAACGGCGGCGGCTTTCCTTGGGAACTACTGCTAGCCGCCTGCTCTACCCTCGCGGCGACCCTACTTGGCGCCGTGGTCGGTGGCATCATTTCGAAGCAGTCCTACCGTCATCAGTGGCGTTTAGAGGAGCAAACACAAGCTTGTACGGCTCTGCTGCGTGAGGCCTCGGTGGTCTATATGGCCCTGTCGGGCGCAAGTAGAGCAGATCTGCCGAGCAACTTTGGCGGCAAACCCTTGTTGGATTTCCGGCCATGGAACCAGGCGCTCAATTTACTGAACCGCCCGGATTGCGCACGATCAAAGATCCGCCAGCGCTTGCCGCTTCCTGTTGCGCACCGATGAGCACGCTGAGGGCCATCGAGTCCATAACCGCTCCAGGCGGTGCGTCGACGACGGAGACCGCCCGAACCGTTGGGGACGTCTCGGCTGTGGACCATTGGTGGACTGGCACCATGTTAGGCGTCCTGGTCCGTATTTGCCGGATGAGTAGGAAGATACGTCTATGGGGCGTATCTTGGGGATTCGGCGACCGGTGCCGATTGGCGAGGCCCAGCGCACCACCCCGTTTGAGGTCTTCTTCGACCTGGTGTTCGCGTTCGCCTTCATCCGCGTGGCCACGTTCATGGCAGGGTCGCCGACGCCGCTCGTCCTGGTGCAGGGCCTGGTGTTCCTGATGCTGCTGTGGTGGCCCTTCACTACCTTCGCCTGGCTGGCCAACCAGGTCCGCGCCGACGTGGGCCTGGTCCGCGCCGGGCTGGTAGTGGTGATGGCCGCAATGTTCGTGGCCGGCTTGGTCATCCCGTACGCGTGGGGGCACGACAGGTGGACGGTGTCCGAAGCGCTGACGGTGGCGGTGGCGTACATCGTGATCCGGGCCGCGTTTTACCTACTCAATTGGCACGTGGCCGTCGTTAACCCGCGAATCCCGGCGCCCGGCTTCCGCTATGCCATCCCGATCGCGGGGGGCTGGATTCCGCTGCTGCTCGGGGCGCTGCTCGGCGGCGCCACACAAACACTGTTGTGGGCTGCAGCGTTCCTCATCGACTGCCTCGGTACCGCGTGCGCCTCGGCGTTCAGCAGAGACCGATTTCAGTTGCGCAGTGCTAGCCACCTGTGCGACCGGCATGGCCTGTTACTGATTATCGCCCTGGGCGAGTCGCTGATCGCGGTGGGCGCTGGCGCCGGATCGGCGGTCACCCACTGGCCGGTCCTGATCGCCGCACTGCTCGCCGTGGCCATTGCCACGACCCTGTGGTGGCTGTACTTCGAGAACGCCGCCGCACCGGCCGGACAGGCCCTGGCGCGCCTTCCCGAACACGACCGCGTCCGGCCTGCCATCAGCGCCTACAGCCTGGCCCACTTCCCGCTCATCGCCGGGATCATCTACCTGGCCCTGGGCATTGAACTCGTCCTCGAGCACCTGGCCCACCCGTCGCAGCATCCTGCCGGGGCGCCGCTGGATTGGACCCCCGTAGCAGCCCTGTTCGGCGGCCCGGTCGTCTACCTCATCGGCCGGGGCCTGTTCCTCCGTTTCACCGTCGGACACAGCCCACGCGCCCAAATCGTCGCGGCCGGCATCATGCTCGCACTGCTTCCCGTCGCCCGGAGCCTGCCCGCCCTCGGCGCCTTCGGTGTGATCACCGCTCTCCTCGCCGCCCTCGTCTGCTACGAGCGCATCATGTGGCAGCCGACCGCAGGTGCCAGATGACTACTCACCCACACCCCATACCGACCCGACATTCGCCGACAGCCGGGAGGACTTCCTCGGCCGGCTGCTGCCCGCCGTCCCACCCCGCCACCGGGCCATCGTCTCCACCGCCGCCGGGGCCGGGCTGCGCGGCAGGGCTGCGCGGCGCAGCACCCGGGCCGGCAGCTGGGGTGAGTGCCCAGGACTGACGTGGTCGTCGGACGAAGACCTGTGAGCTGCGGTGGCGCGCTCCCACCAGAAAGGGACGACCCCCGTCGGGGGGATGCGGTCTCAAGCTGTCGGTTGCTGCCAGCCGGTGGCAGTCGGCGTCGGCGAGCAGATGGCGAGCATCATCGGTCACGGTTAGGGACCAACCCGCCCCGATGCTCGTGCTGCCTTCTTGCTGCCTCGCCGCCGGATGTCTCGCTCTACAAGCTCTGCGCATCGCGCCCGTACGTGTCCGGAGACAGCCCCGACCTGTTCCTGGCAGTCAACTGGCCATTCGGATCGGCGCGGCCACCAGCACGGCGCAGACGATGATGGCCAGCAGGATCCGCAGTTTGCGTAGGCCGCGCCACCACGGCACCAGCCAGAGCAACAGCCACACCGCGGCGGAGATGACCGCATGCTCACCCAACATGCCGAGGGTGACTTCCTCGCAGCGGTTGTCACCGAGGGCCGACTCGCAGAGCGCCGGTGTCCGGTCGAAGGCACCCCCGACCAGCACGACAATCCCCAAAGCGGCAGCGACCACCGGAGCGACGACGAGCGTGGTCAGCGGCGTCAGCAGCCACCCGGCAAGATCACGCCGCCGATCCAACCGGCCAGCGCGAGCCAACGCGGGTGGACGGGCCTCCGGCATGACGAGCAAGCTACCTGACTATGTGTGCCAACGGTGTACCCGTCGGTGCCGCGTAGACTGCGCACCGCCAGGGAGGGCTTCTCGCTGCCTCGCTGCCTGACGCCTCGCTTACAAGCTCTGTGCGTCGCGTCCGCGCGCGTCCGGGAACGGCTGCACGCTCGGAGCTTCGTCCATGCCTGCGCTTGTCAGCATGCTGTCGTACGGCGCGGTTGCTGTCAGCGTTGCTGTCGACAGCCATCCCGCAGGCGACACAGGCTGACCCCGCCGGGGGGAGCCTGGTCGCGGTAGTCGGCCAGAGTCAGCAAGTGTCGTCCTATGCGCCCACGCATCGCGACCTTGCCGATTCTTCCACCCGTCATCGTCGCGTAGCGGCCCGCTTGCTGACTCAGTGCTGACCCCGCCTGACGATGCGGCCCGAGCTTGCCGCCTGGGCCTAGCCGTAATCCGCCCCGTCTGGGTTCGCGTCCAAGGTCACACCAAAGGTGGCTGGCACTCGGGCGGCTGCTAGTCTCTTCGACTTGCGGCACCCACAGGCAGGGGCCCTCTCGCTCTGGTGCTGGTGGTTGACCTTTGCACTAGGGTGGTGCGTACTCAGGGGTTGGCCAGAGCATGGGCGGGGAGACCGGGGTGACGGGTAGCAGGGCCGGTCAACCTTTCCACTCACCGCCGCTGCCCACTCTGCACGTTAGCTCGATCAGTGGCCCGAAGCGGTCGCCGAAGCGGCCGAGGGAAGAGACCGCCGGACTGGCCGACGTCTTCCCTTACTATGCCGGCTTCTCCTTCGACTGGGCGCGGGACCAGCTGCTGTCGACGGCGCCCGACGAATCCGCAATCGTCCTCGATCCTTGGAACGGCAGCGGCACGACCACGTTAGCGGCAGCTTCGAACGGCAACAGATCAGTTGGCGTCGACCTAAACCCTGTGGCGAGCCTGGTGTCCAGCCTCCGAAGCCAGGTTGCTGCCTCCTCTACGGCCTTCGACCCCCCGGCGAACCGTCCAGGAGCACCCCTCCCGAGCGAAGACCCCCTCCTCGCTTGGCTAAGCCCATCCACTACCCGGCGTGTGCGTGATTGGACGAGCGGCTTACGCGGCTGCTCGAAGCCGGTTTTTACACTGGGCTATGTCTCCTTGTTCCGGGTCATCCGCAGCTTGACCACCAGCTTCGAAGGCAGTAATCCGACCTGGGTCAAGCGAGCGGAATCGGTCGATGACGCCGTTCACATCGAGGACGGGCAACTGGACGCCCTTTTGGTTGCTGATCAGAAACATGTGCTTGGACGCCTGGCACCTGATGGGGACGAAAGGTCATGGAGCTCCCTAATCACCGCTTCGGCTAATCGGCTACCCATAGCCGACGATTCGATCGACGTAATCCTTACGTCACCTCCGTATCTCACCCGCATCGATTATGCAGTAGCTTACGCTCGGGAACTGGCAATTTTGGGCGTTGATATCGCCAAGGACCGAACACTGCGATCAGGCTTAATGGGAACAACTCTAATTAGGCCCACCCGCACCTCCGTCGATTCTGACTACGGCTCGCTGGCGCTCAATCTCGTCAACCAAGTCTCCCAACACAAGAGCAAGGCCTCGGCTGGCTACTACCTGAAGCAGGTTCGGCAGTACCTAGACGATTTGGCCTCAAGCTTCGATGAAATTTCACGGGTGGCGAAGAGTAGCGCTACTTTGACCCTCGTCGTACAAGACTCATACTACAAGGACATCCACATTCGCCTCGCCGATATCTGCATCGAAGAAGCGGAGTCGCGAGGGTGGAAGCTGGAGTCTGCCGACCCGAAGGAAGTTAGACATCTACTCACCGCGGTAAACACGGCAGCACGGAAATACGCAAAAGGCAGAGTTGACGAGACGGTAGTTATCCTCAAGAAGGGCTGACTATGGCTAGGCGTAAAACCACCCAGGCCGTGCTTGTGGACCCAGACGAGCTTATTACGTCAGTAGACGCAAAGGTCAACTCTGTACGAACGCAAAGCATTGATTTCTCGTTCAACGAGCTTGCAGATATGTACCAGGCCGATGAACTAATTATCGATCCTGAGTTTCAGCGCATGTTTCGCTGGCCTGAGGGTTCCCAAGCACGGTTCATTGAGTCGTTGCTACTGGAACTCCCCGTGCCACCGATCTTCCTTATCGAGCGGGAGGATCGTGTTTACGAGCTCATCGACGGCCTCCAGCGAATTTCGTCTTATCTGCATTTCCGTGGGCAGCTCAAGGTTGCCGGCGAGCTCCAGGACCCCCTCGTTCTCGCCGACTGCGACATCGTCAAGGAATTGAACGGCCTGACCTACGCCGACCTTCCTAGAGCCCTTGAAATCAAGCTGAAGCGAAGCTACATCCGTGCTGAAATTCTCCGGAAGGAAAGTGACCGGCGTCTCCGCTATTACATGTTCAAGAGACTGAACACGGGCGGGGAAATCCTTGAAGCACAGGAGGTGCGTAATGCCACCATCCGCCTCCTCTCCAACGAGTTCAACAGCTTTCTCTCTGCGCTGAGCAAAGACGAGAACTTCGCCTATTGCGTTGACACTATTTCTGATAACCAGAAGCTGCAGAAGTTCGACCAGGAGTTAGTACTGAGGTTCTTCTCGTACAAGAATGACGGGAACCGGTACAGGCACGACGTCGCCAACTTCTTGACTGACTACATGGAAGCCGTTTCGGACCCCACGAGTGACACCGCATTCGATTACGATGCCGAGCGCAGCATTTTCGAGAGGACTTTCCGAGCCCTTCGCATGATCTCTGCTCACCTCGGAATCAACTCGAAGATTTTTGGCACCGTTGACCCGCGCTACCCGGAGCCTAAGAGCCAGTTCTCCGTCTATCACTACGAAGGACTTGTGCTCGGCCTTCAGCCGGTTCTTGATCGTATTGACCTGGAGAATGCTGGCCAGATCGACCGTCTCGGCACAGCCGTGATGAAGGGGAAGTTCGACCGAGAGTTCCTCAAGCATTGCGGTGGAGGAAAAAACTCCCGCAATGAACTGAACGCGAGAATCAACTACTTTGCGAAGGCCTTCAAGGCGGCAGTCAGTTGAAACTCTCTGACCTGAGACTTGAGCTAGAAGAGGACCTATCTTGGCGTCTTGACGAGCTCCGGCACCTACGCAACGAACTCCTGGCCGGATCCGATCCAGAATCATGGCCGGTTTCTGCTCTGCGGGCCATCTTGGTTATGCAGTACGCGCATCTCGAAGGGTTCGCGAGGCAAGCGTTTGGCTTGTATATAGATGCAATCAATGCCAAGGGCTTAAAAGCAAGCGAACTTAAGCCCCATCTTTTTGCATCGGCCTGCATATCCGAGTTTGAAGCGTTGAGAACTGGGGCGACTGGGCAATCAGACGAACGGTCGGCCGAGGAGGGTATTCTGACACGACGGGCGGTTAGGCAAGTTGACTTCATTCAGAAGATAAGGGCGCTGAACGAAACCCCCGTTACCATTGATCCCCAAGCGGCCGCCTCCATGGAGATGAACTTCGGGACGGACGTGCTACGCCGAACCCTGTACCGGCTCGGTATCCCCGAGTCCGAGGTGAGTCGGAGCTACTTCCATTCCCTCGAGTTCGTTAGACGGACGCGGAATGACATTGCACACGGGAGCCGACGCTCACGGATCGATGTTCGGCTTTTCGATCGTCACAGGAGGAAGTGTGAACAGTTCATGGACGACCTCGCGAGGCTGATCACGTCAGCGGTTAGCCGTGAGTGGTTCCGACCTGTGGCCATGCAAGCGATTCCTGAGCCTCGGACGCCAAGCAACAACTGACGCCGCCCCGCCATCCCGATCCTCCTATGGGATGTCAAGCTCCGTCGGCCGCCGTCTCGCCGGCGGAGCCTGACCCCTTCGTCCCGAAGGAACGATCATGCCGGTGTTACCTGCAACAACACGACGCCTGAGCTGGCGTACTGGTCCGCCGTTGTTCCCTACAGTCCGCCGCCGTCCGTCCCGGTCGTCACCCGGTTAGTCACCCTGCCGATGGCAGCGAAGAGGGGGGCGGAGCCGAAACCGGTACGGGAGTGACGGCGTCGATGCCCGAGGGGTCCGGCTTCGGACGAAGCTCGCCGGTCATGCAGCTCTTGACGTACGACTCCTTAACCTGGTCACGCCAAGTGTCTGTGACGATCCCTCCGTCCCGGTCCGTCGGAGGCTTGGCTTGAAGGAGATCGAAGCCGATCGTGCAGGCATCCTTTGATGGCTCGGTCTTCTGCTCTTGAAGCTTCGACCGGTAGTCGATCCCCTTCTGGGAAACCTCGTCCAGGTACTTCATGCGTTCCTCGTACGAGGCGGCGGAGCAGCCTGCCACGCCAAGAGCCAGGGCAACGAGGGGCAGCGTGACAACCTTTCGCAGTTTCATGGGCGCAGAGTGTAGCGTCAATAGACGGAACCTACTGCGACCTGCTACCCATCCCGTCTGCCGCCGACCCGCCCTCTGGGGAGTGGGCCGCCGCCCGGTCCGCCACGTCAAGACGGCCTTGACGCACCTACGGACGCTGGCGGGCCGGGTGGTGGTCTGCTCGGCTCGCCCGGGTCGTCCGCTGGCGGGATGGCCCTGCGCAACCACCCACGGACAGCGACCCGCCGACGGACCCCCGGCCATCTCGGAGTCGTTGCGCCCCCGCCGGAGGCGCGGTAACCGCGACCGATCCGCCGCGCGACCCGCCGCGCGTGCCCTTCCCTGCGCCGCGCCGATCGGGCGCGGCCCGGCCGGCTGCCGGCCCACGAACCTCAACCACTCTCGCCGCTACCGTCTGCGGCGGCCCCGGGCTTCCCGCTCTCCGCGCCAGCCGCCGGGCGTTCTGCGTGGCCGGAGTCGGAGCGCCAGCGGAGCGACGGACGCGCGCCCAGGCGGCGGCGCTTGCGGCCCGTCTCGGGCCGCCTTGAAGACGTACAGAAACTTTGAACCACTTCGCCGGCGGCCGGCCGCCCCCTTGGCTACTGGGTCCGGCCGAACTCGGCGTAGTGCGGATGGGCATCGTCGAGTGCGTCGAGTGCGACTCGCACCCTGCGTGCCATGGACGGCCGGAGAAGCGGCACCGCGTCGTCGTAGGCCAGGAACCGGAGACCTTTGAGTTCGTCGTCGGTCGGCTTGAGGGCAGTTGCCTGGTCCTGGTCGAGCTGCCCGCCGTCAAAGATGAACATGATGCCGTCGGGCCAGACGCCGTGAGCCGGAATCCAGTCGACGACCAGTAGCCGGCTGACAGGCAGGTCGAGACCGATCTCCTCGCGGATTTCCCGGCGACACGCGGCCAGCGGTGATTCACCGGCGTCGGCCACGCCTCCCGGGATGTCGAGGAATGGCTTGTAACCCGGCACGACGAACAGCACCCTGCCAGCGGGATCACGGATCAGGGCGCCGCCAGCGACCCGCTTGCGGGGCAGCCGCCCGGCAATGCCTGGGTTGAACTCGCGTTCCGGCTCGCCCTCAGCAAGGAGATCCTCGGCCAACGTCACGGCCTTACCGTACTGAACTCCGAGCAGGGTCACCTCATGCACCTCAGCTGGCCAGGAGCAGATCGGCGCGCCGCTGAAAGTCCCTGACAACGGCTTGTCGCTCGTGCGGTGCGAGCTGCTTCCGAAGCTGTGTCAGATGCTCTCGGGATCGATGAGACGTCAGTCCGGTGGCCGATTCAACTGCCGTCGTGGCGAAGGCTGTTGACTGCTCGATGTCCCCGTCCAGGAGTGCCACGCGAGCCAGCTGGACGGCACCGTAAACGCGGCGTCGGGCTTGGTCCCTCGTGTTGTCCCAGACCAGTTGCAGCATGGGCCGCGCTTCCTTAGCCTTGCCGAGCTCGACCCAGCACGTGCCCGCATGGCTGGCGAACAGCACATCGCCCCAGTGCCTGCTCCACTCCGGGCCTTCTTCAGGGACGACCCGGTGGAAGCTCTGCTCTGCGCGAAGCAGCGCCGCGGTGCAGCCTGCTTCGTCGCCTTGGGCGGCAAAGGCTCGTGCTTCGAAGATGCATGCTTCGGTAACCGCGACCGGCGTACCCGCCCGAGTGCTCGTGTCCCGAGCTACCTGGGCAAGTCGGAGTGCCTGGTCGGGTCGGCGAAGGTACAGGGCCTGGTCAGCCATGCTGGTCAGTACGTAGGCAGCATAGGCCTGGTCGCCAGCAGCCTCCGCAAAACGTAGCGCCTGAATGAAATACCGCTGCGCCAAAGAGTGCCGTGACGTGTCGTAGGCCATCCATCCAATCAACTCACAAAGCACTGCGGTCCCGCTGAACAGTTCCCGCTCAATAGCTGACGGCTTCGCCGCATGAACCTTCGGAATGACGCGGTCTCGCAGATATCGCACTGCCATCATTCGGCAATGCTCGCCGCCAAATTTCCGGTCAAGCCCGTCAAACGTGCTAGTCATCGCTCGAACTTCGTCTACATCCTGTGGAGAGACTGAACCGCCGCGCGTCGGGAGGTCCGCCACAGAAGCACCAAAGAGCCAGTCGAGGCATGCTGCGTTCAGCGCGTCCGGCACGTATTTGCCAAGGGTCACGGCAGTGTGTTTCATGTCGTCGAACCGCGTCAAATCGTCGAGGGTTGACGCGGCCTGACTTAGCGAGGCGCTGTAGGTGAGGCCGATGTCAGAGCGGACTCGGTCCGTCCCGCCGCTGAGCCCTAGCTCGGCAGCGTCCTGCGCGTATGCCTCGCACAACAGCGAGCGGTACGGGTCAGACGCGTCTCGTTCGCCGCTCTCCCACGCCGAGATCATGCGTAGCAGGCTGGCCCGTGTCGCCAGTGCATGCCGCCCCTGCGCCAGCCGCTCCAGTTCGTAGGCCAGCCGCGCTTTCGACCAACCCTTGTCTTGTCGCGCTTGCCGTAGCGGCGTCATGAACCATCCCCGATCAATACGCAGACACAATTCGCCCGACCCACCATGCCCTATTTATCGCATCGAATGCAAGGGGTGCGTCACCCCTAGTCACTACCAGCCATCCCTCGCCGTGCGCGTCCTGCCTCGCCACCTACCCGGTCAGTCCGGCATGCGTTTTTCTTGATGCACGGGTGAGAGACACCCGGGGCACCCAAGCCCTCTGCCAAAGGAGCAGACATGAAGCTGTACGTGGACACCCAGAGCAAGCAGGTCCAGGTGACGAAGGACCCGGAGCCGAAGAACGACCAGAACGGCAATCAGCGGTCGGAGAAGAACACTGGCCGGCTCATGTGGTCGACCCAGGTCTTCGTGCTCGACGAGACTGGCGGCGAGATCATCACCATCACCACGGCGGGTGAGAAGCCGGGCGTGACGGTGGGACAGCTCGTCGCGGTCGAGCAGTTGGAGGCCATTCCGTGGGCGACCAACGGGCGCAACGGCGTCGCGTTCCGTGCGATCTCGCTGAAGCCGAAGGCTGGTTCGGCGGCCAAGTAGGTCCCTCGCTCACCGCACTGTGTGAGCCCTGGTGTCTGACGCACGAAGCGGCCTGATGGTCTGCTGATCTGAGATCCAAGGTCCGGGAATGGTTCCGACTCCTACATTCCCGACTCCTACATTCCCGGCTCGTCACCACGAACGGTGGTGGCAACCCCCGCAAGAGCTGGCGCGGGGTCGGTCCGACTCCTACATCTGCCGACCCCGTGCCCTCCAACTCATCCACCCCAATGTGCTTGGGAGGACTCGTCGTGTCCAAGTCTAGCCCCCGCCGGTTCGCCGGCAGGTCAACCGGAACGGTGACGGTCATCGAGGCCAAGGTCCACCGTTCCTCCGCACGTAACGCCAAGATGGCGTTCATCCTGACGGCGGTCATCGTCGGCCTTCTGTCGGCCGTGGTGGCCGCTTCTTACTGGCACCCCATCGTGTCCCTGTTCATCGGCGCGCTGATCGGCGTTCCGACCGGCGGGCTCGTCTGGGTGCTCGTCAGGATCTGGCCGGTGATCCGGCTGCTGTGGTGGTGGAGCCTCGAAACGCTTCTCGCGGTTCTGCTGCTCACCGCGTGGGTGCAGTTGGCCAACCACACCCCGACCCTGGTGACCTTGCTCGTGGTCGCCCTGGTCGTCGGCGTACCCGCCGCCATCCGCCCGGTTCGCCGCCAGGTCATCGCCTGGGCTTGGTGCCTCGTGGTGCGGCATCGGCTGCGGGTGTGCTTCGCACAGTTCATCATCGCCAACCAGTCCGGCAGCCTGCCGCTGATCCTCTGGGCACGCCCCACCCCGGTCGGCGAGCGGGTCTGGGTCTACCTACGCCCTGGTCTGTCCGCCAAGGACCTGGAAGGCCGCCTCGACAAGATCGCGGTCACCTGTCACGCCTCGACCGTGCTCATTGAGCGCGCTTCGGAGAACAACGCCGCCTACCTGCGGTTCGACATCAAACGCCGTGAGGTGCTGACCGCTCACGTCGGTTCTCCGCTGGTCGACGTGATCGACCCGGCCGCCCCCGTCTCGGCATCGCCGCTGACGGTGCCCACCGCCCTGGACCTGCCGGACGTCGACGCTCCGACGATCACCCTCCCGACCCAGGGCAAGCCGGCCACGAAGAAGCCGGCCACGACCGCCAACGGCAGCAAGCCCGCGGCTTCGTCTGCGTCGCCGGTGCCGGACGACGACACCTCCGACTGGATCTGACCGACACCCAACCCGGACGCGAGGAGCCATTGCGGCTCGTTCGTGTGGCTCCTCGCGCCCACAACGCCCAGGAGGGCAGTCATGACCACCACGATTCCCACCACTGCTGATGCGGTGCCGGTGGGTCCTGGCCTGTCGATGTTCGACCCGATCTTCATCGGGATCGACGAGTTCGGCCAACCCGTCTACCTGGACGTCATCTACCGCAACCTGCTCACCGCAGGCGAACCCGGCGGCGGTAAGTCCGGCCTGATCAACAACATCTGCGGCCACGCCGCCCTGTGCGACAACACCCGCCTCGTGCTCTTCGACGCCAAACTCGTCGAACTCGGCCCCTGGCGCGACCTCGCCGACGCGTTCATCGGCCCCGACATCGACCAGGGCATCGACGTGCTACGCCGCCTCCTGGTCGTGGCCACCAACCGCTACGCCTGGCTGCTTGCCAACCGGCGCCGCAAGCTCGCCGACGGCGACGGCATGTCCGTCATCGTCACCATCATCGACGAACTCGCCATGTTCTCCACCGTGCTCGGCACCAAGCAGCAACAGGAGGAGTTCTCCACCCTCCTGCGCGGGCTCGTCTCCCTCGGCCGGGCCTGCGGCATGCCCGTCGTCGCCGCGACTCAGCGCCCGTCGTGGGACATCATCCCCGCCTCGTTGCGGGACCTGTTCGGCTACCGGGCCGCGTTCCGCTGCACCTCGCTGAACAGCTCGAACATCATCCTCGGTCAGGGCTGGGCCGAGCAGGGCTACACCGCCTCCGACATCTCCCCGACCAACCAGGGCGCGGCCTACCTCCTGGCCGAAGGCGGCGTTCCCCGCCGCATCAAGGCCGCCTACCTCACCGACACCGACATCTACAACATCGCCGACTACGCCGCCTGGACCCGCCGCCCCACCAGCGGCACCAGCGCTCCGGCGGTCAACCCCACCGAGTGGGAGATGGCGGCATGACCACCCGCGAACGCACCTACGCCCGTGCCAACAACCAGCGGGCCGCGCAGTTCACCGAGCTGTGGATCACCGGCAGCCCCGAGGACATCGCCGCCATGGTCCAGGCCGTCGCCCGCAGCGGCCGACTGGTTTACGTCTCCGCGCCCACGCAGATGCCGGGTGACGACAACCGGCATCGCCGCTACCTGCGGCTACGCGCCCGATAACCGGCCGACAGGACCAGACGACCGCCTGCCAGCAGAGCTGGTCCTGCCGACCACCAACCAACAACCCCCGAAAGGACGTGGTTGCCATGAAGGCTACCCAAAACCCACCCACCGGAGTCCAGGTCACACCCGCTGACCTGCTGCGGATGGCTGCCCTCTACCTGCGCCGGCACGGCTGGCACCAGGGCACCTACTACGCCAAGAACCCCGACACCCTCACCCCGCCGGCCTGCGCCGCCGGAGCCATCGGCATCGCCTGCGCCGGCCACCGCGTCGAGCACTTCTCCCAGCTCGACCTCGACGCCCTCGCCGACTACCTCGCCGCCCTCGGCGTGTTCGTCGACTACCTCGACACCACCGCCCCCGTGTTCTTCATCGACGAGGACGGCTACCTCCTCGACGAGCACACCTCCCCCTACTCGTGGAATGACGACCCGGCCCGCACCGCCGAGCAGGTCATCACCGCCCTTGAGGCGGCTGCCACCGAGTGGGACTCCCTCCGCACCGCCGGAGGTGAGAACGCATGAGCACCGTCAAGGCGTCCTTGACGCCATCCGTCCACCGGCAGAAGCGCCGGGACGTCGTCGAGAACGACCAGTTTGCCGGCTTCGCTCGGCGCATCATCCGCGCCCACGGCCGCCGTGTCGCCACCGGAGACGTCGAAGCCCTCCGCGACCTGGTCGCCCTCTCGTCGGTCATCGACGACGCGATCGGTGACGCCGTGATAGGCCTGCGGGCCTTCGGCTACTCCTGGGCCGAAATCGGCTCCCGCCTCGGCATCTCCCGCCAAGCCGCCCAGCAGCGCTGGGGCGGTGACAAGCCATGACCGACCTGCGCAGCGTCAACCTCGACAACCTGGCCGAGCGCACCGGTATCCGGGTCGAGTTCTACGACCCGCTCGGCACCCGCTACGGGTTCCCCACCTTCCCCTACCACTGCGCCCCGGACGGCCTGGCGACCCTGCGGCAGCTCCGCGCCGCCGGCCTGCGCCCCGGAGGACATGACCCGGTCGCCCAGATTTATTGGCGACACCGCACCAACCGCCGGGTCGCCTACCTCTACCGAGCTGACCTCGCCAAGGCGAAGCGCACCGCCACGCCCGCACAGCGGGAGGCCATCACCAAAGCGCTGCTCGCTCGCCGGACCTGTCGGACCTGCGGGCAGGTCAAGCCCTACTACATCCCTCGCCGCTACGGCTGCTGCCTCGACTGCCACGGAGGCCACTAATGCCCACCACCGCGCCGGCCAGCGCCGGTACCCGCTTGGAGGGCCTGGTCCTGGTCCTCATCCTCATTGTCGTCGGCGGCTCCGCCGGGGCCGCCTCGTTCACCCACGTTCACGACTGGACCATGGCCAACAGCCCGGCTCAGACGCCCGGCTGGTTCGGTTGGGCCAACGCCGTCATCTCAGAACTCGTCCCCATCGCCGCACTGCTCACCATCCGCCGACGCCGCCGCACCGGCGCTCCCATCGGCTACCCGATGGTTCTGCTCATCGCCGCCGCCGGCCTGTCCCTGGCCGCACAGTTGGCGGTCGCGAAGCCCGGCCCGTCCGGGTGGCTCCTGTCCGCGGTTCCCGCGCTGGCGTTCATGGCCCTGGTCAAACTGGTCCTCGCCCCCGCGGCTGCTGCGCAGTCCATGATGGCTCCCTCTGAGCCGGCGCAGCCGATTCGCGTTCAGGTGGCCGAGCAGGTCACCACCGAGCCGGCACCACCGGCAGCCATCACCCCGGCACCAGCGCCGGAACCCGTCGCCGTGCCGGCCTCGGAGCCGGTCGACGTCCCTGCCCATCTGCTGCCCACTGCCCGCTTCGCGGCCGTGCAGCACGAACAAGCCACCGGAGCACCCATCACCCCCGCCGAGCTGGCCGACCGGCTCGACGTCACCCCGGCCGTCGCCGGGAAGCTCCTGACCACCATCGGTGTCCGATGACCATCTATCTGGTCGACATCGAGCAGGTCACCCACACCTGCCCGGCCTGGCCGGACGAGCCGCACCCCTACGACACCCGACGCAGCGTCATCGACGTCATCCCCGGCGGACCTTGCCGGACACCAGTCACCATCCGCTGCGGCAACGTGACCACCACCATCGCGTGCCGCAGGCACGAACCGGCCAAGCGCCAGTGCGGCGCCTGCCGGGCCATCGTCACCGAACGCACCATCACCACCCGCCACCTCACCGAGGTACGCGGCTGATGGCATCGACGCTGGACCTCACACCCCGTGCCTCGGCCCGGGGTGTGGGCTCGAACGCCGACACCATCCCCGTCTACGACTACACCGCCGAAGGCTCCGCTTTCCACCGCGCCACCCGGCCCGACTACTTCGGGTGGCTGGAACACGTCCGCGCCGCAGCCGGCTGCACCCGCCCGATTCGCCTCGCCGGCAGCCTTCTGACTGTCGAGCAGGGCACGGGCCGTGTGTTGGAGCAGCGGCACACCGACGCGATGCCCGACGCTGCGATCTACACCGCCTGCGGCAACCGCCGCGCCACCGTCTGCCCCGCCTGCGCCCACACCTACCAACGCGACGCCTACCAGGTCCTGCGCGCCGGCCTCATCGGCGGCAAGGGCGTCCCGGAGACGGTCGCGTCGCATCCGGCGGTGTTCGCCACGTTCACCGCGCCGTCCTTCGGCACCGTGCACACCCGGGCGGTCAAGCGGCACACCTGCGGCAACCGCCGCCGCTGCGACTGCCGGCCCGAGCCCTGCCACGCCCGCCGCGACACCGGCCTCTGCGAACACGGCCGACCGGCCGTCTGCTGGGCGCGACACGAGGCCGGGGATCAGGTGCTCGGGCAGCCGTTGTGCCTGGACTGCTACGACCACACCCACCAAGTCGTGTGGAACCTGTTCTCCGGCGAACTGTGGCACCGCACCAAGCAAACCGCGGAACGGTGGCTGGCGAAGCTGGCCCGCCGCCGGGGCATTCCCCGCGTCGAGGTCGTCACCGCCTCCGGCAACATCCGCAAGGTCCCGCCGGTTCGGCTGTCGCACGGGAAGGTGGCCGAGTTTCAGGCACGCGGGGCAGTGCACTTCCACGCCCTGGTGCGCCTCGACGGCGTCCACCCCACCGACCCGACCGCCGTCATCCCACCACCGGCCGCGTTCACCGTCGCGGACCTCGACAACGCGATCCGGGCCGCCGTCGAGCAGGTCGCCTTCACCACCCCGAACCACCCCGACCAGCCGGGCGGCTGGCCTATCGCTTGGGGTGACCCGGGCAAGGGCCTGGACATCCGACCCATCAGCTTGACCGGCGACGGTGAGGTCACCGACAGCATGGTCGCCGGCTACCTTGCCAAGTACGCCACCAAAAGCACCGAGGTAACCGGGCACCGCTCCACCCGTCTCGACCGGGACAGCATCGGCGACTACGCCGACCCCGACGGCGACCACACCGCCCGCCTCATCGACGCGTGCTGGCGCACCGGCCGACCCACCGGGACACCAGTGCCGCTGTCTCAGCGGCCCCGTGACCACCGGCCCACACCCGGCTACGTGAAGCGCTGGGAGTGCCCCGACTGCGGCACCCACACCCGATACGCCGCCTGCCCCGTCTGCATCGCCGCGCGTCAAGCCGCCCTTGACACCCAACCGGCCAGCAGACCACAGGCCACCAATCCCTACGCCCGGCTACGCCGGTGGGCGCACATGCTCGGCTTCGGCGGCCACTTCCTCACCAAAGCCCGCCGCTACTCCGTCACCTTCCAACTCCTACGCGACACCCGCGTCAACTTCCGACGCCACGAGCACCAGGACTACGCCGACCAGGGGCCTGGCACCCTCCGCGCCGTCGACCACCTCGACGAAGACGACACCACGCTCATCGTCGGCACCCTCACCTTCGCCGGCGTCGGCTGGCACACCACCGGAGACGCACTCCTCGCCAACACCGCCGCCGCCATGGCCCGCGAACGACGAACCACCGGCCACGAAGAACTCGCCCACGAACTCGGCACCACCCCAGCCGACACCGCGCCGGCTGCTGCTTGACCCGACAGACCTGAGGAGGTCGCCCGTTATGAGCACCACCGCCCGACCCAGCCCGGTTGTTCGGCTCGTCCCTCGCACCGGGGCGGTCGTCGTCGAGCCGGTCACCTACACCGTCCGGGAAGTCGCCAAGCTGCTCGGCATCTCGCTCGGAAGCACCTACGCCCTCGTCCGGGACGGCACGATCCCGGCGACCCGCCTCGGCGGTCGCTGGCTCATCCCTCGCGCCCGTTTTCATGCCTGGCTCGACGGCGTCACCGACCAACCCACCGCCACCGGCACCGAGCAAGGGCGGAGGTACTGATGGGCTTCGTTCGCAAGACTCCGGCTGGCACCTTCCGCGCCTGCTGGCGCGACCCTGCCGGTGGCCAGAAGTCCAAGAGCTTCCGCACGAAGCGGGAGGCCAATGCCTTCCTGACGGAGGTCGAGAGCGGCCTGAACCGGGGCACCTACGTCAACCCGCACGCCGGCCGTACCCGCTTCGGTGACTTCGCTCAGCAGTGGCTCGCCACCCGGGCCGTCGAGGCGCGTACGACCGAGCGCACTGTCTCGATGCTTCGCACGCACGTCCTGCCGAAGTGGGGTGACTGGCCGCTCGGGAAGGTCGACTTCATGTCGGTGCAGGAGTGGGTGACTGGCCTGGGCAGGGACCTCGCTCCCACCACCGTGGCCAAGTGCTACCAACTGCTGTCGATGATCCTCCGCACGGCGGTTCAGGCGCGGCTGATCGCCACCAACCCGGCCGAAGGGGTAAAGGTGCCGCGTGACCGGTCCCGCGACGTCAAGCCGGTCACCATCAGCCGGGAGGACTTCTTCGGCCGGCTGCTGCCTGCCGTCCCGCCTCGGCACCGGGCAATCGTCTCGGCCGCTGCCGGGGCCGGTCTGCGTTGGGGTGAGTGCGCCGGGCTGACGTGGTCCTCGGTCGACCTCGACCGGGCATTGCTGCGCGTGGTCCAGGTGGCCGAGGAGACGCACGGCGGGATCGTGCTGCGTCCGTACCCGAAGAGTCGCGCCGGAGTGCGGAACGTGCCGCTGCCGGGCTTCCTTCTGGCCGCGCTTCGCGAGCTGCACACCGATGCCGACGACCCGGACCCACGCACGCTCGTCTTCCGCGACCGGGTAGGGCGCCCACTACGCCGGTCGAACTTCCGCCGCCGGATCTGGCTGCCCTCGCTCGTCCGCGCGGGTCTGCTCGGCCAGGTCGCCAACACCGGGCCGCACCGGTACCGCGCGGTCTGGCCCGATCGGGAGGGCATCGAGTGGTCGGCCGAGTTCACCACCGAACGGGAGGCGGTCGCCTGCGTCGCGGCCAAGGCTGCCGGCGGGATGCGGTTCCACGATCTGCGGCACGCCTACGCCACCTGGCTGGTCACCGACGGCGTCCCGATCAACCTGGTGCAGCGGGTCATGGGCCACGAACAGGCGTCCACGACACTCAACCGGTACACCCACACCCCAGCCGACTACGCGGCCCGCGTCCTGGAGGCGTTCGACGGCTCTGCTGCCTCCCTGCTGCCTCCGGGCGAAAAAACACCATCCTTGGGCGGCCTGGACGGGCAGGAGGACGACCTGTGACCAGCGGTGGAGCGTTTCCAGCAGAAAGGGACGACCCCCGTCGGGGGGAGACGGGGGTCGTCGAAGGTTCGGCTCCGGGGGGGTCGAGCCGAACCACTCAGCGGTCACGGGGGGTGCAACCGCCGAGGGTCTGTCTGTTTTCCGAGATATGAAAGCTCGTCGTGCGGACAAGTCTGCCTGAGCGGGCCCGTCACGTCGAGTGGTGTCCACTCCACTCACTGCGAAAATCTCCTTGCGGAGTGTGAGCGTGATCACGCTGAGCGGAGGTGGTGGCGCCGGCCCGCAGGTCCGAGGGGTGGCCTGACCCCGGGCACCCGCCGACCATAGACCATCCGGCTAGACTTTCGCGCCGTGGGCCGAAGTGCCGCTTTCTTCGATCTGGACAAGACCGTCATCGCCAAGTCGAGCGCCCTGGCGTTCGGTCGGCCGTTCTACCGGGACGGGCTGATCACCCGGCGTGACGTGGTCAAGTCGGCGTACGCGCAGCTGATGTTCCGGCTGGGCGGCACCGACGAGCAGACCATGGCCCGAACACGGGACTATCTGGCCGCGCTCTGCAAGGGCTGGCCGGTGGAACAGGTGCGCCAGATCGTCGCGGAGACGCTCCACGAGCTGATCAACCCCTATGTGTACGCCGAGGCCGCCGCGCTGATCGTGGAGCACCAGGCGGCCGGTCGTGACGTGGTGCTGGTCTCGGCCTCGGGCGAGGAGATGGTCCGGCCAATCGGTGCACTGCTCGGGGTGACGGACGTGATCGCCACCCGGATGGCGGTGCGGGACGGCCGGTACAGCGGCGAGGTCGAGTTCTACGCGGCCGGCCCGAGCAAGGTCGAGGCGGTCAGCGAACTGGCCACCGCCCGCGGCTACGACCTGGCCGACTCGTACGCCTACTCCGACTCGTACAGCGATCGGCCGCTGCTGGAGTGCGTCGGCCACCCGAGTGTGGTCAACCCGGACCGGCAGCTGCGCAAGCTGGCCTCGGAGAACGCCTGGCCGGTGCTGGAGTTCCGGCACCCGATCCCGCTGGGTCGTCGGCTTCGGGAGCGGCCCGCCGTCCCGGTGGCCGCGGCTGCGCTGGGGGTCGGCGTGGGCGTGGCCATCGGCATCGCCTGGTACGGCCGGCACCGTCGGACCCGCGCCGCCGCCAGCGCCTGACCCGGCCGGGGTCGCACCAACCTTTCCCACAGGTCTCCGTTCGGGGTACCCGTCGCCGGGGCGACGGCACGTGCCGCCCATGCCACCAGCACCGTGCGCGCTCCTACTTGGACACCGGATTGAGCGGTCGCTCAAATAGCCGTATGCTCCGTTTGAGCGACTGCTCAACACGGGGAGGTTCGCATGACCCACGACGATGAACCGACGCCGGAACGGACGGATGCGCACTGGGTCCTGGCCGGTCTGATCACGCTCTTCGGGGTGGTCGTCTTCGTCGGGGTGGTCCGCCAGGGTCACGCCGACAGCGCCGTGCTCTTCGTGGCGCTCCCGGTGCTCCTGGCCGCCGCCCTCGCGCTCACCCCCCGCCGAACGGCCCACGGCAGGGTCTTCGCAGCCACCACGATGGCCCTGCTGGTGGCGGCGGTGGCGCTGCACGAGGGTGCGATCTGCGTACTCCTGGCTGCCCCGCTGGTCTACGCCGTGGCGCACGGCACCACCGCGCTGATCCGCGCGCTGAAGGACGCCAACCGGGCGTACGCGATCGTGGCCGTTCCACTGCTGCTCCTGCCCGGCCTGGAGGGCAGTGGCATCGCTCCCCGACTCGACCCGGAGCAGACGGTCGAGGTGGCCCGGGTCGTCGGGCTCCCCGTCGACCGGGTGGCCGAGCGCCTCGCCACCGGCCCCCGCCCGACCGCCGTCCGGTCGGTTCCGCTGCGCCTGCTGGGCGTGCCCACGCCCGGCCAGGTCAGTGGCGACGGGCTCGACCTCGGCGACCGGTGGATGTTCGGCTACCACGGCAGCGCACACGGCCCGGGCGGCCACCTGCTCGCCGAGGTGGAGAACGTCGCACCGGGACGGGTGGGCTTCCGTTTCGTCGAGGACAGCTCCATCACCGCGCGCTGGTTCACCTGGCGGCACGCGGAGCTGAGCTGGCGGGCGATCGATCCGGGGCACACCGAGGTCCGGGTTCGGGTCGACTACACACGGGGCCTGGACCCGTCCTGGTACTTCGGCCCGCTACAGCAGGTGCTGCTCGGTGCCGGGGTCGGGCACCTGCTCGACATGCTGGCGTTGGAGTGACGGCCGCCCGCTGGCTGAGCCTGGCGCTGCCGCTTCTCGCCGTGCTCGCCGTCGGCGCCCGGGAGCGGGACCGGTCCGGTCGGGCCGCGGGGCTGCTGGCGTTCCTGGCCGCCGCGATCGGCATCGCCGCGCTGCACGAGGTCGCCCGCCTGGCCGGCTGGTACGCCTTCGCGCCGGTCGACGGCGCGTACCGGGGAATGCCGGTGGACCTGTGGATCGGCTGGGCCGCCCTCTGGGGTCCGCTGCCGGTGCTGCTGCGCCGGGTGCTGCCGCTGCCCGTCGCGCTGGGTCTGCTGCTCTGGATCGACGCGGTGGCGATGCCGGCGCTGCACCCGCTGGTCCGCCTCGGCCCGCACTGGCTCGTCGGGGAGGTCGTCGGGCTGCTCGCGGTGGCCCTGCCCGCCCAACTGCTCGGGCGGTTCTGCGCCGACCGCCGGCACCTGGCCGCGCGGACGCTACTCCAGGTAGGAGTCTTCACCGCCCTGCTGCTCTGGTTCCTGCCCAGCCTGGCCTTCGAATTCGGCGACGGGTCGTGGGCCGGGCTGACCGGGCTGGGCCGCACCGGACTGCTGGTGGTGGCGCAGCTGGCCCTGCTGGCGGCCACGCCGGCGCTGGCCGCCGTCGCGGAGTTCGCCGTCCGGGGCGGCGGCACGCCGTACCCATGGGATCCGCCACGTCGACTGGTCACCACCGGCCCGTACGCCTACCTGGCCAACCCGATGCAGCTCACTGCCGTGGTGTTGCTGCTGTGCACCGCCGCCGTCACCCGGAGCGTCACCCTGGTCCTGGGCGGCGGTGTCGGCGGGGGCGTTCGGAGCGGCCGTGGCCGGGCCGCACGAACACCACGACCTGCGGATGCGGTACGGCGACTCGTGGCGGTCGTACCGGCGGCAGGTGCGCGACTGGTGGCCTCGCTGGCGGCCGTACTCCTCCGGGTCGCCCGCGGTGCTCTGGCTGGACGACGACTGCGGACCCTGCGCGGCCACCTGGCGGATGTTGGCCCGGCGGCATCCGGTCGGGCTGCGGATACGACCGGCCCGGGAACACGAACGCGTGCTGTGGCGGGCGGAGTACGTGGGCGGCGACGGTCACACGGAACGGGGGGTGGCCGCCGTCGCCCGCGCGCTCGAACACGTCCACCTCGGCTGGGCGGTGGTCGGCTGGACCCTACGGCTGCCCGGGGCCACCTGGCTGGCCCAACTGGTCACCGATGCGATGATCGCACCGCCGCACCCGGCCCGCCTGAGAGGAGAGTCATGTCCGACACCAAGCAGCGTCTCCTCGACGGCGCCATCGCCGCCATCCGCGAGCACGGCATCGCCGGTGTCTCCGCCCGCACCATCGCCGCCGCCGCCGGAGTGAACCAGGCCCTGGTCTTCTACCACTTCGGCACGGTCGACGACCTGCTCTCGGCGGCCTGCCGGGCCAGCACCGCCGAGCGGGTCGAGCACTGGTCGGCACGGTTGACCTCGGCCGGCTCGCTGCGCGACCTGCTCGCCGTCGGGCGGGCGCTGCACGAGGAGGAACGCCAGCTCGGCAACGTCACCTTCCTGGCCCAGATGCTGGCGGGGGCACAGGCGGACCAACGGATGGCCGCTCCCACGGCCGGGGCGCTCCAGCTCTGGGTGGACGAGATCGAGGCGGTGCTGCGGAGACTGCTCGCCGGGTCCCCGTTCGCCGAGGTCGCCGACGTGCCCGGCCTGGCCCGTGCCGTCTCGGCCGCGTTCATCGGGCTCGAACTCTACGACGGGGTGGACCCGGCGGGCGCCGACCAGGCGATGGCCGCGCTCGATCAGCTCGCGCTCCTCCTGGAGATCGTCGACGACCTCGGGCCGATCGCCCGCCGGGCGCTGCAAGCCAAGGTCAACCGGGCGACACGGCGGGACTGATCGCCGTTCAGGCGGCGGCGAGGATCTCGTCGCCGATGGTGGTGAGCTGGTCGGCGCCAACCTCCACGGCCGCCGTGTAGTGGCGCAGCCAGGACCGCAGCCCGTCCGGAGTGCCGGTGGCGAAGGCGCCGGCCGAGCCGACGTACTCGGGTTCCCGCTCGCGGTGACCGACGTCGACGGCGAGCAGGCCGCGCGGGTCGAGGCCGCTGGCGAGCAGCACCAGCCGCGCGGCACCGCGAGCCACCACGCCGGACGGGCCGGCGAACGGACGCAGGTTCAGCAGCTCGCCGTGGACCACGGCGGCGAGCACCAGCGGGGAGACCTTCGTGCCGCCGGCGACGAGCCCGGCCAGACCGTCCAGCCGGGCGGCGACCACCGGATCGGTCACCGGCCGGCCCAGCTCGCCCTCCGGCACCAGGTCCCGGGCCGCGAGCACGTGCAGCTTCGCGAGGGCCTGCCGGGGTGCTTTCGGCCAGAGCTCACTCAGCCCGGGCAGCGCCCCGGCGACCCGCAGCGCCCCCTGGAGCACCGGATCGGTGACCGTGCCGGCGCGGACCGCCTCGCGCTCGTGGACCACCCCTTCGAGGGCGGCGCTGGCCACCGCGGAGCGGAGGCTGACCTCGGCCGCGACCTGGCCGCCGTGGCGACGCAGCGCGCGGTGCCCGAGCGCCTGGTCGAACCGCTCGCGGGCCCGCTCGACGGCGGGAGCGATGTCGGCGAGCGCGAGCAGCGGTGCGAGCGGGTCGGTGGTCACCCCGCCACGCTAGCGACCCGCCCCGGCCGTCCGGGCCGCACCCGCCGCGGACGCGACCCGGGCCACCGACCCCGCCGACCCAGGAGGCCCGGCCGGCCGGCCGGCCGCGGACATGGTCAACACGAGATCGCCGATGTCGGGGCATCCCACCCGTCCGGATACCGCGATATCGCCGACCTCGTGTCGATCAAGCGCAGGCACCGCGACCAAAGGGCGGGCACCCCGACCAAGCGCAGGCACCGCGATCAGGGCAGCGGCGGCCGTCGGGCGCGCGGCGGGGGCCGCTCGGCGCGAGGGAGCGGGCAGCGGTCGCCTGCGGGAAGCCCCACGACTACCCTCGTGCCCAGCGAGACGCAGGTCACCCGAGGACGAGGAGTCACGGCATGAGCGAGGCATTGGCCAATCTGCTGAACGAGACGCGCCAGTTCCCCCCGCCGGCCGAGCTCGCCGCGCACGCCAACGTCACCGCCGACGCGTACGCCGAGGCCGCCGCCGACCCGCTCGCCTTCTGGGCGAAGCAGGCGGACCGGTTGGCCTGGTCGAAGAAGTGGGACGAGGTGCTCGACTGGTCGAACCCCCCGTTCGCCAAGTGGTTCGTCGGTGGGCAGCTCAACGTGGCGTACAACTGCCTGGACCGGCACGTCGAGGCGGGCCGGGGCGACAAGGTCGCCATCCACTGGGAGGGCGAGCCCGGCGACACCCGCACCATCACCTACGCCGAACTGCACGAGCTGACCTGCCGGGCGGCGAACGCGCTGACCGACCTGGGGGTCACCGCCGGCGACCGGGTGGCGATCTACCTGCCGATGATCCCGGAAGCGGCGGTCGCGATGCTGGCCTGCGCCCGGATCGGCGCCGCGCACAGCGTCGTCTTCGGCGGCTTCTCCGCCGACTCGCTGAGCAACCGCATCCAGGACGCCAGCGCCAAGGTGGTGATCACCGCGGACGGTGGTTACCGGCGGGGCAAGCCGTCGGCGCTGAAGCCGACCGTGGACGAGGCGGTGGCGAACTGCCCCTCCGTGGAGCACGTGCTGGTGGTCCGCCGCACTGGCGGGGAGGTGGCGTGGTCGGAGAAGGACCGCTGGTGGCACGAGACGGTGGAGACCGCGTCGGCCGAGCACACCGCCCAGCCGTTCGATGCCGAGCACCCGCTGTTCATCCTGTACACCAGCGGCACCACGGCACGGCCGAAGGGCATCCTGCACACCACGGGCGGCTACCTCACGCAGACGTCGTACACGACGCACGCGGTCTTCGACCTGAAGCCGGAGACGGACGTCTACTGGTGCACCGCCGACATCGGCTGGGTGACCGGCCACTCCTACATCGTGTACGGGCCGCTCTCCAACGGCGCGACCCAGGTGATGTACGAGGGCACCCCGGACACCCCGAACAAGGGCCGGTTCTGGGAGATCGTCGACAGGTACGGCGTGACGATCCTCTACACCGCTCCCACCCTGATCCGGACGATGATGAAGTGGGGCGACGACATCCCGGCCGGGTTCGACCTGTCTTCGCTGCGGCTGCTGGGCAGCGTCGGCGAGCCGATCAACCCGGAGGCGTGGATCTGGTACCGGCAGAACATCGGCCGGGGTGAGCTGCCGGTCGTGGACACCTGGTGGCAGACCGAGACGGGCGCCATCATGATCTCGCCGTTGCCCGGGGTGACCGCGGCCAAGCCGGGTTCGGCGATGACCCCGCTGCCGGGCATCGCGGCCGACGTGGTGGACGACCAGGGCCAGTCGGTGCCGAACGGCGGTGGCGGGTACCTGGTGCTGCGGGAGCCGTGGCCGTCGATGCTGCGCACCATCTGGGGTGACGACAACCGGTTCCTGGAGACCTACTGGAGCCGGTTCGAGGGCATGTACTTCGCGGGTGACGGGGCGAAGAAGGACGACGACGGGCACATCTGGCTGCTGGGCCGGGTGGACGACGTGATGCTGGTGTCCGGGCACAACATCTCCACCACGGAGGTGGAGTCGGCGCTGGTGTCGCACCCGTCGGTGGCCGAGGCGGCCGTGGTGGGCGCGACCGACCCGACGACCGGCCAGGCGATCGTCGCCTTCGCCATTCCGCGCGGCACCACCGACATCGCCGGTGCGGCGGGCGAGCAGCTGATCGCCGATCTGCGCAACCACGTGTCGAAGACGCTCGGCCCGATCGCCAAGCCGCGGCAGATCATGCTGGTGCCGGAGCTGCCGAAGACCCGTTCCGGCAAGATCATGCGCCGGCTGCTGCGCGACGTGGCGGAGAACCGGTCGCTCGGTGACGTGACCACCCTGCAGGACTCGTCGGTGATGGAGCTGATCTCCTCCGGGATGAGTGGCGCGAAGTCCGACGAGGACTGACGGCAGGCGTACACACCGGAGGGTGGCGGTCCGCGCGGACCGCCACCCTCCGTCATTTCTTACGGGTACGCCGCACGCCGCCCCACCAGCGTCACATCGGTCAGTCGGACGAGTCCGGAGAGGCTGAACGGACACACGCGGCGGGCCGCCTCTGTCCTTCGGGCGGATTGTGATTTAGGTTCACGCAGGTTGGGACAGTTCGACCGTCATCACATCGATGGTCGGACACCCCAACGTCCTCCTCCCCATGCCCGAGAAATGGAGCGGCATGAACCACAAACCGCAGTCCGGGACGCGACGACGACTACTCGTCGCGCTGCCCGCCATCGCCCTCGCGGCCACGTCACTGACCGTGACCGGCAGCGCGGCAGCCCAGACGTCGTCCGCCACCCCCCGGGCGGTGATCGGGGCCGACGAGCACTACATCAACTACGCCGAACCCGAGGTGCAGCCGGACACCACCGGCCGTGAGGTCAAGGGCAAGAGTGGCGTCTACACCCCTGCGGTCGAATCCGCGCGCGAGTTCGACCAGAAGCACGCCCGGGGCAACCCGGTGACCGCGCGGCAGCTGGCCAAGGACGAGGCCAGGTCGCTGAAGACGGGCCAGAACCCCCGCAAGTTCAAGAAGGCGCCGACCACCCAGACGGCGAAGCTGCTGACGCTGCTGGTGGAGTTCAACGACAAGGCCAACGACGACTTCACCGGCGTGATGGTCCCCAAGACGGTGTTCGAGGACCGCACCTGCGTCCCCGGCACCGTCCAGAACGGCCCGAAGCACAACAAGATCCCGGACCCGTCGAGACTGCCCCACGAGGACAACAACTCGATGTGGGTGCCGGACTTCTCGCCGTCGCACTACAACAAGATGCTCTACAGCAAGAAGGGCATCACCGAGCGGGTCCGCACCGACCTGCGGGGCCCGGACGGCAAGAAGGGCATCGACCTGTCCGGTCGCACGATGCACAACATGTACCTGGAGATGTCCAAGAACGCGTACACGGTGGACGGGCAGGCCAGCCCGTGGATCACCGTGCCGCACTCGGAGGGCTGGTACGCGGCCAACCGCTGCTTCCAGGACGAGACCGGCGCCTGGGTCCCCGGCCGTGAGCAGTCGATGAACGGCCACCCGGACAACCCGGCCGGCGCGGGCCGCCTGGCGACCGACGCGATCGACGCGCTCGTCGCGAAGGACCCGAACTTCCCCTGGGCCGACTACGACATCGAGGACCAGGCCGACCGGGACGGTGACGGCAACGTCTTCGAGCCGGACGGCGTCATCGACCACCTCGTGCTGGTGCACGCCGGTCAGGGCAAGTCCCGCGGTGGCGGCGCCGAGGGTGTGTACGCCGTGTGGGCGCACTCCTCCACGGTCGCCGGTGGTTACACCATCCCGGGCACCAACCTCAAGGCCTCGAACTACATCGTGCAGCCGGAGGACGCCGGTGTCGGCGTCTTCGCCCACGAGTTCGGCCACGACCTGGGCCTGCCGGACCTCTACGACACGTCCGGCAACGCCGACTCCGACGTGGACTTCTGGGACCTGATGGCCTCGGGCTCGCACTCGGGTGAGATCTTCCAGGCGCTGCCGACGCACATGGGCATCTGGGACAAGTGGGTGCTCGGCTGGGCCGACCCGCGGACCATCAGCCCGGGCTCGAACCCCCGCGAGGTGAAGCTCGGCCAGACGTCGCGCACCCCGATCGACTCCGAGGACGGCATCAAGGTCGACCTGCCGGACAAGGTGACGACGCTGGCCACGCCGCACAGCGGCACGAAGATGTGGCACAGCAACAACGACCAGGAGTGGGCCGACGTCAAGCTGAGCCGCTCGGTCGACGTGCCGGCGGCAGCCGACTCGAAGTTCTGGATGTGGAACAACTACATCATCGAGGAGGACTGGGACTACGGCTTCGTCGAGCTGTCGACGGACGGCGGCACGTCCTGGACCGAGCAGAAGGTGTACGACGAGGCCGGCAACGTGGTCACCACGCCCGACGGCTACCCGGACCCGAACGGTCGGATGAACGACTTCGGCGGCAAGAAGTACGGCCTGACCGGCAGCACGAACGGCTGGCGGCACGACTACGTCGACCTGTCGGCGTACGCCGGCACGACCGTGCAGCTGCGGTTGCGCCAGGCCACCGACGAGGCGTTCGAGGAGCGCAACTGGTTCGTCGACGACTTCTCGGTCACCGGCGGTGGCGCCACCACCTGGAGTGACGACGTCGAGGGCGGCGCCAACGGCTGGACGGCCACCGGCGGCACCTTCGTCGACACCACCGGCGGGGGCTGGAAGGTCTCCAGCGGCACCGAGGTCCACGCGCAGTTCTACCTGGCGGAGTGGCGCAACTTCGACGGCTTCGACAAGGGCCTGAAGTACGCCTACGACACGATCTACTCGCACGACGCGTGGAAGGTCGACCGGATCTCGTACAACGCTCCGGGCATGCTGGTGTGGTACCGGGACACCGCGCTCGGCGACGTCAACCACGTCACCGGGCAGATGACCGCGCTGCCCAGCTACGGCGCGAAGGGCGGGTTGCTCATCGTCGACTCGCACTTCGACCCGCTGCGTCGCACGGGCGAGGCGGCCGTGAAGGACCCGTCGGTGACGGACAACCTGCCCAGCCGTCCGCAGTCGGCCAACGCGGCCTTCTCGCTGAACAAGACGTACCCCTTCACGGAGTGCCTGGAGGCGGCGGACGAGCCGTACAGCGCGTACTGCACGAAGTTCAAGGCGCAGGCGCCGGTCAAGGCCTTCACCGATGCCAAGACCTGGTACCCGGGCATCGAGATGCGGGACGGTGCGGCGTACGCCCGGGACAACGACGCCTCGGTGGTGGTGCCGTCGCGGAACAACGCGCCGTACACCACCCGGGTGACCCACCCGGACGGCAGCCCGGCGCCGGAGTTCTACGGCGTCACCCTGGGCGGCGGCGCGATCGTGCTGGGCACCGGCAACCCCGGCGACCAGGGCGTGAACTACGGGGTTTCGCTCACCATCAAGAAGACGGCACGGGACAACTCGTCCGCCATGGTGTACGTCACCCCGGCGAGGAACTGACCGAGCGAGATGGTCGTGCGAATCGGTAACTGACGACAGCGGTGTCGGTGGGGCCGGTGGCGGAGACGCCGCCGGCCCCACTGTCGTACGCCCGATCACATTGATCGAAATGCGTCACTTGAATGGCCGTCGGCCGATCCATCCTGGTCAGCGGCGCTGATGAAGCGCAGGGGTGTGACGGTGAAAAGCATTCCCAACAAAATCTTGCAACAAATCGACGCGTGCATCTTCCCACCCGTCCCGGCAGTGTCTATGTTCACCATTGGTCCCACTAGTGGGATCGATCTGTCACCGGCCCGTACCCCCGTAGGGCCGGGTTCCCTCACACCGGAGGTACCACGTGCGCAAAGTCGCAGTGGGTCTGCTCGGGCTCTCACTGACGGCGACAGGCCTGGCTTTCGGCCCGTCCGCCTCGGCGGCGCCTCAGCCCAAACTGCCGGCAGCAGCTCCGTCCGCCGCCGAACCGCAGTCATTGAAGGACGAGCTCCCCGACAAGCTCGAGGACAAGCGTCGCGAGCTGCGTCAGCAGGGTCTCAGCGACGTGCTGAGCGGGCGTAGCAAGCCGATCGAGCGCAATGGCAGCACGGTCGTCAAGGTCGGCGAGACGAACGGCACGGGCACCAGCGCCCGCAGCTTCGCCGGCGCGAAGAAGTCCAAGGACCAGTACGTCGAGCTCAAGCGTGAGCAGACCGACAAGATCTTCGTGATCCTGGCCGAGTTCGGGAACCAGCGCCACCCGTCCTACCCGGACAAGGACATGAACTCGGACATCGCCGGGCCGACGACGTTCGAGGGGCCGCTGCACAACCAGATCCCCGAGCCCAACCGGGCCGTGGACAACTCCACCATCTGGCAGCCGGACTTCAGCCCGGCGCACTTCCGCCAGCTGTACTTCGGCACCAACCCCGGTGACGAGTCGCTGAAGCAGTACTACGAGGCGCAGTCCTCGGGCCGTTACACCGTCAACGGCATGGTCACCGACTGGGTGAAGGTGCCGTACAACGAGGCCCGCTACGGTCGTTCCGACGACCCGAAGGCCGATGCCGACCCGACGGGCGACCCCGCTGTCTGTGGCGACAACGTCTGCTCGAACACCTGGAACCTGATCGCCGACGCCGCCAACCAGTGGGTCGCCGACCAGAAGGCCAAGGGCCGGACGGACGCGCAGATCGCCGAGGAGATGCGGTCCTACGACCAGTGGGACCGGTTCGACTTCGACGGCGACGGCGACTTCAACGAGTCGGACGGCTACATCGACCACTTCCAGATCGTCCACTCCGGCGGCGACCAGGCCGACGGTGACCCGCACCAGGGTGAGGACGCCATCTGGAGCCACCGCTGGTCGGCCTTCAACAGCTCGCCGGTCGGTCCGCCGAACTTCCCGATCGGTGGCACCCAGATCGGCAACACCGGCGTCTGGATCCGCGACTACACGATCCAGCCGGAAAACGGTGGCCGGAGCGTCTTCTACCACGAGTACGGCCACGACCTGGGCCTGCCGGACGACTACGGACCGGCGGACAACAGCAACGAGCACTGGACCCTGATGGCCCAGAGCCGGCTCGGCGCCAAGAACGACGTCGGGATCGGCGACCGTGGTGGCGACCTGGGTGCGTGGAACAAGCTCCAGCTCGGCTGGCTCGACTACGAGGTGATCGTGGCCGGGCAGAAGCGCACGCTGGACCTCGGGCCGCAGGAGTACAACTCGGCCAAGGCGCAGGCCGCGGTGGTGGTGCTGCCCCAGCGGGAGTACACCTTCAACTACGGCGCACCGTTCGAAGGCTCGAAGCAGTACTTCTCGGGTAACGACGACGACCTCAACCGTTCCATGACGAGGACGTTCGACCTCACCGGCAAGTCGTCCGCCGCGATGTCCCTCAAGGGCAAGTACGCCATCGAGGAGGGGTACGACTACCTCTACTTCGAGGGGTCCACCGACGGCGGGCAGACCTGGGTCGACCTGGACGGCACCGTCAACGGCGAGTCCATCGGCGTCGACGGCGCCGGGCGACCGGCCCTCGACGGCAGCAGCAACGGCGCGTGGGCGGACATCAACATCCCGCTGAACGCGCTCGCCGGCAAGGTCGCGCAGGTTCGCCTGCACTACGTCACCGACGGTGGCGTCTCCGAGGGTGGTTTCTTCGGTGACGCGATCAAGGTGACGGCCGACGGCCAGACGGTGCTCAGCGACGGTGCCGAGACGGACGCCGGCTGGGCGCTGGGCGGCTGGGAGGTCGTTGGCGCGACCTACACCCGCCTGTTCGACAACTACTACATCGCGGGCAACCGCTCGTACGTCTCGTACGACAAGTACCTGAAGACCGGCCCGTACTTCTTCGGCTACGCGAACACCCGCCCGGACTGGGTGGACCACTACGCGTACCAGGAGGGTCTGCTCATCTCGTACTGGAACACCCGCTGGAACGACAACAACACGGCCCCGGCGTCGCCGTCCAACCCGGGTGGTCACCCGGGTGAGGGCCGCAACCTGTACATCGACGCGCACCCGCGCCCGATCTACAACCTGACCGGCGCGCCGTGGCGTGCACGGGTCCAGATGTACGACGCACCGTTCAGCCTCAACAAGGCCGACTCGTTCACGCTGCACCTCAACAGCCAGCCGCAGTACATCCGTGGCCAGGCTGCGGAGCCGCTGTTCGACGACACCAAGAAGTACTTCTACGAGGAGCTGCCGAACCACGGCGTCAAGCTCCCCGCAGCCGGTGTCAAGATCAAGGTTCTGGAGCAGGACGGCACCTCGATGAAGGTCCGCTTCAACTGATCCCGCACCACCAAGCGACGCCCGGGCAGGTCACCTGCCCGGGCGTCGCCCTTTTGCTGGCATCGACGGAGGAACCAGGTGACCTGCCGGAACGTCCCATGACCGTGCCCCTTCCGTCACGCGCCACCCTGCCGGCGGCCGGCCTCGCCGCTCTCCTCCTGCTGCCCCTGACCGCCTGCGCCGGAGCGGAAGAGGGCAGCCCGACCGCCGCGACCTCGGCCAGCGGCACCCCGACCAGCGCCGCGACGTCGACCAGCACCGCACCGACCACCCGCGGCGGGTCCACGCCGGCGGTCCCGGCGTCGCCGGTGCCCCCGTCCGGCCGCTTCACCGCACCGCCCCTGTCACGCACCGTCCCGCCGTCTCTCGGCACCCCGCCGAAGCCTCCGAAGCCGACAGGGCCGAGCGACCTCCTGCCCACCAACCTGGTCGCCGGCCACGTCACGCGGGGCGGTTCAGGCCCCTGCTACGGGTTCGTCTCGGAGGACGGCGTCGAATACGCCCTGCACGGAGCCGACGCCGGCACCCTCGCCGAGGGAAGTTTCGTCACCCTGCGAATCAGCGCTCGATCGGTCCGGATGAACTGCGGGCCGGGCGTTCCCGCGAGCATCGTCCCGCGCTGACGCGACCACTCGAACCCTGACTCTCGGTATCAAGCTGGACACGCCATGCACACCGGCTCCCCGCGCGTCAACGGCGATACGGCCTCTTGACGAGGCAGCAGCAGTCCAGCCACGATCGTCGATGTCCGAAGGTGGACGGACGCCCTGCGCCGACCGCACCGCAGACCGGCCTGCCGGCCGCCGCCTCGGCAACGTCCACGGGGGTGGTCAGGCTTGTCAGGTGGAATCTGGTCGGAGACCGACAGCAGCGGCACGGACCCGCTCTGGGGGGTGCATTCCTCTCCGCTCGACACCGCCACGGTGTCGGCCATGGAGCTGCGACTGATGCTCGCCGCCGGTCAGCGGGAACTGGTCCGCGCCCAACACCGACTGATCGACCAGTACGCCCAGTTGGAGCGGCTGGAGGAGCATCGACGTTCGACCGCCCACGGCCCGGACGACATCGTCCGGGACTGGACGGAGTTCACGCGGCTCGCCGGCCGGTTGACCGCCGAGGCGCCGGACGACTGCCGGTTGCTGCACGGGATGCCGCCGGAGCCGACGAGCGCGGGCCCGGAGCTGGCCTTGGACGGATGGCACCGGACAATCCTCGATCGGCGGCTCCTCGAACTGCCCGGTGGCCTCGGCCACGCAGACGGCGCCGCCCGCCCCGGGCGCCAGATCAGGGTGGTCGCCGCCGCACCCACCTCGATGGTGATCTCCGAGGAGGTGGCCGTCATCGCGCCCGGCGGCACCGCACGGTCGGCTGGTTGGGTGCTGCGCGCACCGGTGCTGGTGGGCCTGGCCGCCCACTACTTCGACAGTCTCTGGCGACAGGCCCAGCCCCTGGGCACCGCCTCGGCGACGTCCGGGGAGGCGCCGTCGAACGTGCAGTTGCAGATCCTCCGGCTGGCCGCCCAGGGGGCCAAGGACGACGCCATCGCGCGCAGCCTGGGCCGCAGCCCCCGATGGGTGCGGCGGCATTTCGAGCTACTGGCCGAGCGGCTCGGCGCCTCGAACCGGATGACCCTCGGCATCGCCGCCGCCCGCCGCGGCTGGATCTGACCTTGCAACTTGCGGAACGCTACCGCTTCGCCCTTCTCCGTGACCGCCCCGGGCCCAGATGATCGACGTTGGCCGATAGAGATCCTATGGCCCACGCACGGGGAGAGGGACCACATTGAACAAGAGAACACGGCTGGGGCGAGCCATCGCGGTGCTCGCAGCGGTTGTCGTCGGCGGCGGGGTCGTCACTCCCACGCCCGCCAGCGCCATCCCCCCGGATTTCGACCACGTCGTCTACTGGAACGACGTGCTGCTGGACGCGTTCCGCACCAGCAACGGGCCGCCCACCACCCTGTCCCGGGCCGGCGCCATGATGCACCTGGCGATGTACGACACCTCGGTCTCGCTGGGCAGGAGCGGAACGCCCTACCTCGCGAGGGTGTCCCCGATTCCCAACTTCAGCTACGACCGGGACACCAACCTCGACATCGCCGCCCACAACGTCCTCCGCGCGGTCTTCCCCGCCCAGAGCGCCTACTTCACCACGAAGTACAACGAGGCCCGGCAGGCCGATCCACCCATCGGCGAACCAGGGCCCGAGGGCTGGAGCCGCAGCGTCGGCGAGACGGCCGCCCAGAACATCATCAACGCCCGCGCGAACGACCGCTCCGCCAACAACGCCGGCTACACCGCCAGCGACGCCGCCGGGCAGTGGCGCCCGACCGGATCCGGTGCCGCGGTCGGCCCCAACTGGGGCAACGTGACGCCGTTCGCGCTCACCTCCGGCTCGCAGTTCCGCCCGCCGCTGCCGGGTGGCTTCAGCACCGTGTCTGCAATGCTGACCAGCAGCGCGTACGCCGCCCAGGTCAACGAGGTGAAGCGACTCGGCTCCGCCACCGCGCCGGCGACCGACCGCAACGCCGACCAGACGAAGCTCGCCTTCTTCTGGGCCAACGACGTCAGCGGCACCTACAAGCCCCCGGGTCAGCTCTTCGAGCACACCCAGATCGTGGCGAGCCAGCGGACCACCGACACGCCCCGGCTCTTCGCCCTCGTCGCGATGGCCATGGCCGACGCCGCCATCGCCGCCTGGGACGCCAAGTACAACACCAGCATCGACCTGTGGCGACCCGAGTCGGCGATCGCCGAGCCGCAGAGTGACGGCAACTCCGCCACGGTGCCCAACCCCGCTTGGCGCCCGCTCTCCGTCGACCGGAACGGCACCCGGTTCTCCCCGCCGTTCCCGGCGTACGTCTCCGGCCACGCCACCTTCGCCGGCGCGTGGGCCGGCGTCATGAAGCGGTACTACGGCACCGACGCCGTCGGTTTCGTGGCGACCACCGAGGACCCGAACGCGGCGGGCGTCACGCGTTCGTTCAGCAGCTTCAGCGCCGCGGCGACCGAGAACGCCCGCAGCCGGGTCTTCCTGGGCGTGCACTACCAGTGGGACGCCGACGCCGGGTTGAGCACCGGTGACGCGGTGGCCAACCGGGTGTTCAGCACGTACCTGCGCTAGGCCCCGTCCAGGGTCCGGGTCGGCGGTCGGGAGACCGCTGGCCCGGACCCTCGTGTCGGTAGGGGACAACCCGGGCTTCTCCCTGTTCAACGCGACCACCAGGGCCGGTGGGGACGACCGGGGTCCTAGGCTGTCTGCCATGACCGACCAGCGCGGCGGAGCCGTCGACGAGTCCTGTGTCCTCACCGAGGGGCCGTGGACGCACCGCTTCGTCGGCGCCAACGGCACCCGATTCCACGTGGTCGAGGCCGGCACCGGGCCGATGGTGCTGTTCCTGCACGGCTTCCCCGAGCACTGGTGGGCGTGGCACCGGATGCTGCCGGCGGTCGCCGACGCCGGTTTCCGCGCGGTCGCGGTGGACCTGCGCGGCTACGGCGCCAGCGACAAGCCACCCCGGGGGTACGACGGATACACCCTCGCCGCCGACATGGCCGGGCTGATCCGCGCGCTCGGCGAACGGTCGGCGACCCTGGTCGGCAGCGGCGTCGGCGGCATGGTCGCCTGGACGGTGGCCTCGTTCCACCCGTCGCTGGTCCGCCGGCTGGTGGTGCTCGGCGCACCACACCCGCTGCGGCTGCGCGCCGCCATCTTCGCCGACCCACGCGGCCAGTTCGCCGCCTCCACCCCGGCGCTGAAGTTCCAACTCCCCCGCTACGAGCACGTGCTGACCCGGGACGGCGCGGCGGGCGTGGCGGAGATCCTGCACCGTTGGGGCGGGCCACGCTGGGTGGGCGGGCCGGACTTCGAGGCGTACGCCGAGCGGTGCCGGGAGGCGATGCGCATCCCCCAGGCCGCGTTCTGCGCGCTGGAGGGGTACCGCTGGGCCTTCCGCTCACTGCTGCGGCTGCACGGCTACCGGTTCGTCCGCCTGATGCAGAAGCCGCTGGTCACTCCCACGCTCCAACTGCACGGCGCGTTGGATGTCGCCGCCCTGCCGCGTACGGCCCTGGGCTCCGGTCGGTACGTCGTCGCACCGTACGAGTGGCGGCTGCTCGACGGGGTCGGGCACTTTCCGCACCTGGAGGCGCCGGAGCTGGTGCTCGGCGAGATCCTGCGCTGGGCCAAGTCCTGACCGGTCAGAGCCGCTGCTCCCGCAGGTCGGTGACCTCGGCCGCCGGCGCCCAGCCCTGATAGACGCCGAAGTCGAACACCTCCAGGCGCATCGCCTCGGCCACCGGCCAGCGGCCACCGGTGTACTCCACCCGCAGCCAGGCGTCGTGCTCACCGAGCACGATGAACGGCTGCCCCTGCCAGGTGCAGGTGGTCCGCACGTACGCCAGGTCGTCGACGTCGCTCGCCGGCAGCACCCGCACGTACCGGCCGGCGCGGACCTCCTCGAAGCCCTCACCCGGCTCCGGCTGGTAGAGCCGGATGTCGTCGCCGTCCGGACTGGCCTGGTATTCCCGGCCCTGCCAACGGGCCACGTAGCCGTCCCGCATCACGCCTCACCGGCCCGTCGCCACACCAGCGCGTCCGTGTCGAGCACCGCGACCACCCGTTCGGAGCCGTCCGCGCCGATCCGCCAGAGTTGCGCGCCGTGCGGCAGCCGCGCGCTGTCCACCTTGAACTCCGCCACCACGTCGCTGCTCTCGCCCGGCGCGAAGCCGTTACCCCGGAACGGCGGGCGTTCGATGACCCAGCCCTCCATCGCCCGCATCGCCGGCTCGTTCTGACCCCCGTACGGAATCCGGTAGAGACTCGGCCGGTGCGCCGGCCAGCGCAGCACGTAGATCTCCTCGGCGTCCCGGGCGAACGGCGAACCCGGGTAGCTGAGGCCCAGCGCGTCGTACAACTGAGCCGGCGTGGTCAGGTGCGCCAACTCGCCGGCCCGGTGCACGAAGCCGGAGACCCGGTCGTACCCCCGATCCAGGTAGTACGCCAGCTGGCTGGGCGCGATCGCCTTCTGCATCACGGTCGGTCGGGCCGGGTCGACCGCCGCCGGCGCGTACCGGGGGCGGGCCGCGGGTTCCGCCGCGACCGGCGGCTCCTCCGCGTCCACCTCCAGATCGTCGCCGAGCCCCACCTCCGCGGCCCAGTTGGCCAGCGCGACGATCTGCTCGCCGGGCAGCTTCGCGCCGACCGGGGTGCCCGGGTTGACGGCGAACGACCAGTCCTCGTCCGGCCAGCGCCGGATCAGTTGGGCGAACTTCACGCGGACGATGTCGACATCGCCCTCGGCGTGGTCGGCCAGACGCTCCGGCGACGTGTAGACCACCACGTACGTCTCGCCGTCCAACTGCGCCGTACGCCAGACGAAGCCCGGGTCACCCGGGCGGCTGCCGCGCACCGAGTCGGGTGCCGCCGGCAGCAGCACCCGGGCCAGCAGCAGGGTGGACAGGAAGGTGTCCGTGCTGCCGGCGCCGGCGGCGGCCAGCAGGTCCTCCTCGACCGTGTTGGCGGGCAGGAACTCGACCGGCGCCGTGCCCTCGGCCGGACCGTGCTGCTCGTCGCCGGCCGGGACGCCGCGCTGCCCCGGGTCGTCGGAGTCGGGCCACGTCGGCTCGGCGCCGCCGTCCGCCGGAGGTCGCGGCGGTTGGCTGTCGAGGCCCGGGCCAACCCCCTCGCCGTTGACGGCAGCGCCGGGGCCTGTTCCGTTCACGCCGGCCGGTGTTCCGCCGAGGTCCGCGCGGTCCGACCCGTCCGGGCGGACACCGACGAGGTCGTCGGCGCGCACACCACCCAGCGCCGCGTCCACCGGACCACCGCCGCCCGAACCGGCCTCCGCCGGGCCGAACGGACGCGGAGCCGACGGCGCCGGGCCGTACGGCCGCGGGCCGAACGACGGCGGGCTGGACGACGGCGGGCTGAACGACGGCGGGGCGACGGGCCCGGGGCCGGAGGGCGGTGGGCCGAACGACGGGGCAGCGGGAGAGTCCGGGGCCGACCGCTCGGCCGCACCCGGGACGCTGCTCGCCCCGGCCGGGTCGGTGAGGTCGCGGGACTCGATGATGGTGCCCTCGATGACGATGGGCGTGAAACCGCGGCGCGGCGCGGGCGGGCCGGAGACCGGTTCCGCGATGGACGCCGGCAGCTCCTCCGCCGGCTCGAACCGGCCCGGATCGCCCGGCCGGCCGCGCGGGATCGCCTGCGTCTCCTCCGCGGAGGGAGTGGACCGCCCGGCCCGGTCCAGCGGCGGCTCGCCGGTGGCCCGACCGGGCGACCGGAAGGCACGGGTGGGCTCCCCGGCGAGCGGGGCAGGCCGGCGGGGCGGCAGGGGCTGCGTGTCCTCGTCGTCCGGTGTCGGTGCTCGTACTCCTCTGGGCGCGCCCAGGTCACCGGCCGGCGACCGCAGCGGCCGGGTGGCGTCCGGATCCGGCATCGGAAAGGCCGCGGTCGCGCCATCGCCGGACGGTGCGTCGGCGGGACGGCGGCGCGGAAAGGGTTGGCTGCCCCGCCCGAACCGGGACGGCGGCGTCGCGCGGTCGCCGGATCGGCCCCCGCCCGAGGTCGGACCGACCAGCCGGTCCCGGTCGGTCGCAGGTTCGAAGAAGGAGCGCGCGCCGACCTGGGCACTGCCGTTGCCGACGGCCGGGCCGTCGATGTCGGCACCCGGCCGACTCGCGGGCGGCCAGGCCGGGCCGGGCGCCGGCTGGGAGGCCGGGACGACACCGGGATGGTCGGCTGGCTTCAACGGCGCGAACCGGGACGCGGCGGGCCGGCTCGTGGGCACGGACTCGGCGCCCGGACCACCCGGTCGGGGTGGCCCGGTCGGGTACCGCTGGCCGGCGGCGGGCAGGTCCTCTCCACCGGTTCGCCGCGACAGCTCACCGGGGCCGGGCGCACGGGACGATGTGCCGGGCGCCGTCGGAGCGCCCACCCGGGGCACCGCGCCCCGCGTCGGCGCCGGCCGCCCGGGCGGGGTCGCCACCGGCTCGGACCCGGACGATGTGGACCCCGTGGCGGCGGGGACGTCGCGGCCGGTCGCGCCGGTCCTGGACCGGGCAAGGGTCTCCGCGCGCTCCAGTCGGGCCCGCGCACCCATGGCGCGACCGGGCAGCCGGACGTCACCCCGAGAGAGCTGGGCGACGAACCAGGCCGGCAGGTATCCCTCGACGGGCAGCCCCGGGTTGACCGCGAGCCACCACTCGTGGTTGGGCCAGCCGACCGCCAGGTCGGTGAACGGGATGCGCCGGTTGCTGCCGGAGTGCTCGCCGAGGCAGGTCCGCAACGCGGCAGCGGAGGTGAAGGCCAGCACGTGGGTCCGGCCGCCGGTGGTCCAGGTGCCCCAGCCGGGGGACGCCTGACCGGGCACTGCTGGCGCGGAGACCGGCAACAGCAGATCGGTGCGGGACAGGAGCCGGAAGTACAACTCCTGGTCGTTGGCGCGCAGCGCGTCCCGCATCGCCACCTCGGCCTCCGTGGCCGGCTCCCATTCGGTCACGGCCACCTCTCCTTCCGAGAACAGGCCACAGGTATCGCGTACAACCTACAAGGTGGTATCAAGATCACAATGGCTGGCCGTCGGCGGTCTGCCTGGGCGGCGGTGAGGCGATAACATCCCGTCCCGGAGCCGACACCATACGGAGGCCGTCGATGTCCCGGTCGATCGCGCGCCCGGTCCTGGCGGGGCTGACGGCCACCCTGCTGATCGGCGCGGCCGCCCCGGCCGTCGCCGCCGGTGCCGCGCGCCGGGCGGCTCCGGCCTGCACGACCGCACTCGCTCCCGCGCGGCCGGTCACGACCGCGCCCTGGCCGCAGCAGCGGTACGACCCCGCACGGCTCGCGCCGCTGGCCACCGGCACCGGGGTGACGGTGGCGGTGGTCGACTCCGGGGTCGACCGGGTGCACCCCCAACTGGCCGGGCGGGTGCTGACCGGCACCGACCTCCTCGACCCCGGCGGGGACGGTCGCCGGGACTGCGCCGGTCACGGCACCGGCGTGGCGAGCATCATCGCGGCAGCACCCCGGCCCGGTGTCGCCTTCCACGGCCTGGCGCCGGGCGCCCGGATCCTGCCGGTGCGGGTGAGTGAGCAGCAGGTGGTGCAGGGGCGGGAGTCGGGGCGTACGGTCAGCGCCCGCGAGTTCGCCCGGGCCATCCGCTGGGCCGTGGACCACGACGCCGACGTGGTGAACCTCTCCGTGGTGCTGTACGCCGACGACCCGGAGGTCCGCTCCGCCGTGCGGTACGCGGTCGACCGGGACGTGGTGCTGGTGGCCGCCGCCGGCAACCTGCACGACAACGGAAACCCGCGCCCGTTCCCCGCCGCGTACGACGGGGTGCTCGGGGTGGGTGCGATCGGGGCGGACGGCGGGCGGGCGACCTTCTCGCAGACCGGCCCCTACGTCGACCTGGTGGCGCCGGGCAGCGAGGTGCTGACCGCCGCCCCCGGTCAGGGCCACCACCGGGTCGAGGGCACCAGTTACGCGGCGCCGTTCGTGGCCGCCACCGCGGCCCTGCTGCGGCAGTACCGGCCCGAGCTGACCGCCGCCCAGGTGGCGGAGCGGATCGTCGCCACCACCGATCCGGCGCCCGGTGCGGGCGGCGGGTACGGAACCGGTGTGCTGAACCCGTACCGGGCGGTCACCGAGACCGGTGGTGGGCGACCGGCCGGAAACCGGGTGGTCGCCGCGCTCGCCGACGACCGGGCCGATCCGGCGCTGGTCGCGCGTCAGGCCCGTCGGGCGACGGCCCGGGACCGGGCCCTGCTGGTCGGGACGGTGATCGGCACAGCCGCGATCACGGTGGCGCTGCTCGCCCTGGTGCTGCCCCGAGCGGCCCGCCGACGCTGGCGGCCCGCCGACCCGGACTGACCCTGGCACCCGGCTGCCGCGTTCCCCGCCCGGGCAGGGCCGGGGCGCCGACCCGGACACGGTCAGCGCTCCCGGCCCACCTCGGGCGACCGACACTTCGGAACACGTCCTACATCACTGGAACAGCCCGGTGTTCTTCTTCTCGGTGTCCAGATAGTCGGCGGCCGAGTCGCCCACCGCCAGCTTGATGTCGCGCAGCATCGCCTGGAGGTCCTGCGAGGCGGACCGCCACCGCGCCTGGCGCTGCTCATACGCCTGCCGGGCCTCACCCGTCCAGCTCGCCACCAGCGGTGCGGCGTCCCGTTCGAGCTGGCCGAGCTGCGAGTCGAGCGTGTTCAGCGCCTTCTGGATGTCCGCGCCGGCCTGCTGAAGCGCGGCGAAGTTGACGACCAGCACACCGTGGTCCATCGGATCTCCTCCCGAGTGGGGTCAGAGCGGCAGCTGGATGCCGCCGCGGTTGGTGCCGGCGACCCGGCTGGCCGCCTCGTCGTCCGAGACGTCGTACTGCCGGCCGGCGGTGCGGATCGCTCCGGAGGTCTCTCGCAGCGCCCGGTGCAGCGCCGCCTGGTCCTGTGACCACTGCTGCTTGACCTGCTCGAAGGACCGCCCGCCGGCGCCGCGCCAGGCCTGCTGCAACACCTCCAGCTCGGCCAGCAGGCCGGTCAGCATGGACTGCAACGACTGGTCCACCTGCTCGAACTTCGCGGCGGTCTGCTGCATCACCGCGGCTTCTGCCTGGGTCTGGGACACCCGGACGTCACCTCGTCTCCTCGGTCGTGACTGGCCGTCGACGCGCCCACCCTGGGGGCGCGCAGCTCGCGTGGCCCGGTCGTTGAGCACGGCTAACGCGGGTCAGCGAAGAACTTCGTGGCTGACGGTAGCGGCCCGGTAGCGGTTCTGCTACCCCTCGCGTCTCCCCTGTGGACAACCACGGACGACATCGGTCGCTTACGATGTGCCGCAGCCACGTCGCGGCGAGTGACGGGCCGCGGAAGCGGCCGGCCGCCCGGCACGATCCACTGCTCAAGGAGGCGCGGTGCCGGCGACAGCCACCGGAGAGCCGCATCCGGCGACTCCGGTCGGGTCCGGGCCGAGCGTCGGCGCGCCGTCGACCGGGCCAGGCGTTGCCGCGCCGGCGACCGGGCCCGGCATCGTCGCGCCGGCGACCGGGCCAGGCATCGTCGCGCCGGCGACCCGGCCAGAGGTCCTCCGCCGCCCGGCACCGGCCGCCCGTTGGGCCTTCCGCGGTCGGGGCGGGCGCACCGGGGTACGCGCCGGCCAGCTGGTCACCGGGCAGGTGGCGGTGGCGCTCGTCCTCGCCGCCCTGGGCGGGGGCGCACCGGCCACCCTCGCGGCCCTGCTGGCGGCTGTGCTGCTGGTGGCGACCTCCTGGGTCCGGTTCCGGGGGCGGTGGCTCTTCGAATGGCTGGGCACCGCCGCCGGGTACCTGACCCGCCGCCGCGCGCTGACCGGGCCGGCCGGCCCGGCCGAGCTGCTCGGCCTGGTCGCCCCCGGCACCGTGGTCCGCTCGACGGAGCTCTCCGGTGGGCCGGCCGCCGTGCTGGAGGACACCGACGGCATGGTGGCGCTGCTGGAGCTCGGCGACCCCGGCGACCTGCTCGGCGACGCGTCCCGAGCTGTCCCCGTGCCGTCCGCGCTGCTGCCGCCGACCGGGCCGGAGGCGCCGCCGCTGCGGATCCAACTGCTGCTCGCCGGAACACCCGCGCCGGTGCCGGCGGCGGGCGGCACGGTCGGCACGTCGTACCGGCAGCTCACCGACGGGAGGCTCGCCGGGCGGGAGCGGGCGGTGCTGGCGGTCCGGGTGCTGCGGGTGGACGGCTGGTCCGAGGAGGACCTGCGCCGGGTGCTCGCCGGCACGCTACGCCGGATCGTCCGCCGGCTGGGGCCGTTGACCGCCCGGCCGCTCGGTGTGCCGGCGGCGCTGCGCGTCCTGAGCGAACTGGCCCACCACGACGGGCATCCGGTGCGGGAGTCCTGGCCGGTGCTCCGGTCCCGTGCTCTGGTCCAGGCCACCTTCCGGCTGATCCACTGGCCGGCCGCCGACGGTGCGGGCGCGCGCCGGCTGGTGCCCCGGCTGCTCGCGCTGCCGGCGACCGCGACGACGGTGTCGCTCTGCGCGGGCCCGCCGCCGGCCAACGGCGGGAGCGGGGTGCCGACCGAGCTGACCGTACGCCTGGCCGCCGGAACGGCGACGGAGCTGACCGCCGCCGCCGAGGCGCTGGGCCGGCTGGTGACCGGCCTGGGTGGAGAGCTGAGCCGGCTCGACGGCGCGCACCTGGCCGGGCTGGCCGGCACACTGCCGCTGGCGCTCGCGACCCCGGGGCCGCGGTCGCGGCCGGCGCTGGACAACTGGGAGCTGACCCTCGGCGAGGCGGGGATGATGGTCGGCACGAACCGGCACGGTGGGGCGGTCACCGTACGGCTGTTCCGGCCGGAGAGCACCCGGGTGCTGCTGGTCGGCGGGGTGCGTGCCGCCCAGTTGGTGGCACTGCGCGCGATGGCGCTGGGCGCCCTGGTGGTTGTCCAGACCGGACGCCCCCGCGCCTGGGAGCCGTTCGTCCGGGGCGTGGGCGCGCCGGGCGGGACCATCCCGCTGATTCGGCCGGGTCGGCCGGTCGCCGACGGGGTGGGCACGGCGCTGCGGCCGTTGCTGCTGGTGGTCGACGCCGGACCGGTGCCGGCCGACACCGAGCCGGGTCCGCCCTGGCGGGCGACCCTGGTGGTCCGGGACGAGCTGACCCCGGCGGACGTGGACGCGCTGACCCGGGCCGACCTGGCGGTGCTGCAACCGCTGGACGCCACCGAGGCCGCGCTGGCCGGCACCGCGCTGGGGCTGGGCGGCTCGGCCGAGTGGTTGACGCGGATCCGGGACGACATGGTGGCCGTGGTGAACCGGCGTGCGCTGCGCTGGGCGCTGCTCTCCCCCACCCCGATCGAGGCGCAGCTCATCGGACGGCCCGCGCGACGCTGAACCGATCCGATCGTCGATCGGCGGGTTACGCCGCTGCCCGGTCCGTGGCACGATCCCCGCCATGGGTTTTCTGAAAGGGCTGCTGATTCGGCTGGCCACCACGGCGCTGGCCTTCTGGCTGGCCACACTCCTCATTCCGGGCATCACTCTGGAGTCGAACTCCACCGTCGAGACGGTCACCACGCTGCTCCTGGTGGCGGCGATCTTCGGCGTGGTCAACGCGGTGCTCCAGCCGATCATCAAGACCGTCGGTTGTGGCTTCTACCTCCTGACCCTGGGTCTCATCGCGCTGGTGGTGAACGGGCTGCTGTTCCTGCTCACCAGCTGGATCGCCGACCAGGCCGGGCTGCCGTTCTCGGTGGACGGCTTCTGGCCTGCCGCCGTGCTGGGCGCGCTCTTCGTGAGCATCGTGACCTGGGTGCTCGGCGCCATCCTCGACCGGGACTGACCGACCGGCGACGACCAGGATCGACCCGGAACGCCCGGGCTCCGGCCATGGCCGGAGCCCGGGCGTTCCGGTGACCAGAGTCCGGGAATTGGCCGGCGCGGGCTTCGGTCCTGGCGGCTAACGTCGCGGGGTGTTCTCGCTGACCCGCTCCGACGGCCACCTGCTCAGCACCGATCCCGCCCGGCTCGATCTGGATCGGGTGCACCGGTGGCTGTCCACCGACGCGTACTGGGCACTGGGCCGGGACCGGGAGACGGTCGTCCGGGCGTTCGCCGGTTCGCTGCCGTTCGGCGTCTACCGGCCCGGGGACGGCCGCCAGGTGGCGGTGGCCCGGGTGGTCACCGACGGCGCCACGTTCGCCTGGCTCTGCGACGTGTACGTGGACCGTCCCGCCCGCGGTCAAGGGTTGGGCGGCTGGCTGGCCGCCGGCGTCCGCGACCATCTGGCCGAGCTGGGCGTACGCCGGATCCTGCTCTGCACCAACGACGCGCACGAGGTGTACGCACGGGCCGGTTTCACTCCCCTGGACAACCCCACGAGATGGATGCAGCTCGACCGGCGTCCACCGGTGACCCCGGTCACCGGAAAGGAACAAAGAGCGGTTTGACCCCTTACGGTGGAGCCGTGACGCCACTCCGCCTGGGATACCTCTACGGCCTCAGCGCGTACCTGCTCTGGGGCTTCTTCCCGCTCTACCTCAAGCTGCTGCGACCGGCTGGTCCGTTGGAGATCCTCGCCCACCGGATCGTCTGGTCGGTGCTCTTCGTGGCCCTGCTGCTGGCCGCGCTGCGCAACGTCGGCTTCCTGCGGGCGTTGCTGCGCCGACCCTGGGCCCTGGCCGGGATCGTCGCCGCCGCCGCGCTGATCGCGATCAACTGGGGCACCTACATCTACGGGGTGAACTCGGACCGGGTGGTGGAGACGGCGCTCGGCTACTTCATCAACCCGCTGGTGGTGGTGCTGCTCGGGGTGACGGTGCTGCGGGAGCGGCTACGCCCGGCGCAGTGGGTGGCGCTGGGCATCGGCGCGTCGGCGGTCGCGGTGCTCGCCGTGGACTACGGCCGGCTGCCCTGGCTGGCCCTGACCCTGGCGTTCAGCTTCGCCGGCTACGGCCTGGTCAAGAAGCGGCTCGGGCTGCCCGCCGCGGAGGGCCTCTTCGTCGAGTCGGCGGTGCTGGCGCTGCCCGCGCTGGGCTACCTGGCCTGGCTGACCCGGCGCGCCGAGTCGACCTTCGGGCACGTCTCGGCCGGGCACACCGCGCTGCTGGTGCTGGCGGGCGCCGCCACGGCGATCCCGCTGCTGCTCTTCGCCGGGGCCGCCAACCGGCTGCCGCTGAGCAGCCTCGGCATGGTCCAGTACCTGGCGCCGATCCTGCAGCTCGGCTGCGGTGTGCTGATCTTCCACGAGCCGATGCCGCCGGCCCGCCTCGCCGGCTTCGCGCTGGTCTGGCTCGCCCTCGTCGTCTTCACCGCCGACGCCGTCCGCCAGTCCCGCCGCACCCGCACCCGCGCCCGGGCCGCCACCCCCCGAACCCCCGTGACCGCGCCTTGATCGGGCTCAGGGAACGGCGTAGGAGAGGACCGGGGTGCCGTCGGCGCGTTGCAGCTCGACGCTGACCAGCTCGGCGTCGGTGAACCGGGTGGCGCCGGTGAACTGGAGGGCGTCGCCCGGCGCGGCCAGCCAGGAACCGATCTGCTCGGTGGTGCCGTCGGGGCCACGCGCCACCAACCGGAAGGTGTACGCCTTGCCGTAGCCGGTCCGCGGGTCGTACCCGCAGCGCATGGTCACCTCGGTGCCCCAGTCGGTGCCGGTCAGCCCGATCTCGGCGTGCACCGGCCCGGCGGAGGCCACCGGCCGCATGGCGACCATCGACACCTGCGGCCCGGGGGTCCCCGGCGAGCCCGGGGTGCCGCGCAGCACCGTCGCGGTGCCCGCGCCGACCACCAGTGCCAACCCGGCGGCGACCAGCCCGGTCAGCGCGTACCGCCGGCGGGTGGCCCACCGCTCCCGACGCCGGCGGGCCCGGGCCTCCTCAAGCAGCGCGGGCACCCGGGGCGGGGCGGGCGGCGGCAGGAACTGCTCCAGACCCGCCGGGTCGAGGCGACCGAGCAACCCGGGCAGGACGGCGATCTCGGCGACCGCGTCCCGGCAGGAGGCGCAGCCGGCGAGGTGCCGCTCGTAGGCCGCCCGCTCGGCGGGGGCCAGGGCGCCCAGCACGTACGCGCCATCGTCGTGCGCGAACTCGCACCGGGTCATCCCGTCACTCCCATCTCAGCCAGGACCAACCGTAGTGACCGCAGCGCGTAGTGGGTGCGGGACTTCACGGTGCCCGGCGGCACGCCCAGCCGGGACGCCGCCTCGGCCACCGACCGCCCCTGGTAGAAGCACTCGACCAGCACCTCGCGGTGGGTCGGGCTGAGTCGGTTCAGCGCCTCGGCGACGGTCCACGCCTCCACGGCGCGCTCGGCCTCGTCGACCACCTCCGGCGGTTCAGGCATCTCGTCGGTGAACACTTCACCGACCCGGGTGGACCGCCGCCGCCAGGCGTCGATGGCCAGGTTGCGGGCGGTGGTGAAGAGCCAGGCGCGGACGGAGCCGCGCCGCGGATCGAGCGACTCCGGGTGCCGCCAGGCCCGCAGCAGCGTCTCCTGCACCAGGTCCTCCGCCCGCTGCCGGTCCCCGTTGACCAGGCGGAGGGCGTGTGCGTACAGCGCCTCCGCGTGCTCGTCGTGCAGCGCGCGCAGCAGTTGGGCGTCGTGGTCGCTGATGGCGGTCTCCTCACTTCCGGCGCGCGTCCGGCGGTGTGTCCGCTCGTGAATACGTGTGGTCACGCCGAACGGTTCAGCCCGAGGTCAGACCGGTCGCACCCGGCCGGTGCCCGTGGAGGTGTTCACGCCTGGTTCACATTGCGGTCGACGACCGCTCACCGCGTCCTCCTAGCGTCCGGCAGGTACGCCCGGCCATCGACAGATCCCGCGTGCCACCGACTTACCAGGAGGCTCCTTCCATGAGCGACCGTCCCCGGCTGCTCCCGCTGTTGGGCGCCAGTCGTCACGGCAGCCGTGACGCCATGACCTGTCTCTACCGCTGCGGAAACGCCTGTGACCACCCGGTCCCGAACACCTCCGACAACGCGTACTTCGGCGATGTGGTGAACGCGGAGGTCTCGCGGCGCGGCGTGGTCCGGGCCGGCGCGGTCGGCGCCCTGGTCCTCGGCTTCGGTGGTGCGGCGGCCGGCGCGCTGGCCGGCGCACCACCGAAGCCGCGGACCAGGGCGCCGACCGCGCCGGCCCGGACCACGCCGCGCCGCGCGACCTCCGCGTTCACCACATCGCCGCAGTACGCGT